>JAZNYB010000151.1:0-13394 GCA_045594185.1 Faecousia sp.
GGCAAGGCAAAGGGCGTGAAGGGTCTGCCCATGGCAATGGGTGTGGAAATGGCTGCGGAAATGGTAGCTCAGATCAAGTCTCAGGGCATCTGCCCCGGCGTGCATCTCATGACCATTGGCGCGGAGAAGAATATTCCTACCATTCTGGAAAAAGCAGGGATTAGCGTTTAAGTTTACATAACACCTTCATTTAGATAACCATAAGGTCTGCTGTGAGGGCTTCGCCTTCGCAACAGACCTTTTAGTTTATATTGCTAGTATAAAAACGAGACTATTAGTCGCCTTCTCAAAACGAGGTAATTGCCTCTAGCTTTATTATCTCCAATAAGAGTCACTAATTTTTCTATATTCTCTTGCAGATATAATACCTCTACCCTGGTCAATAGATGGAAATTCCAAATTGATTTGTTCACACATTGTTTCAAGGAGTTGTGTACCCATCGTCTCTGCATAAGTGCCACGGAGTGCCTTTTCGTACCACTCCACCAAATCGTCTTCTGTAACAACGCTTTGTATTTTAGACTTCCAACCGATTTGGTTAAGCAAAGAAACAATAAGTCCACTCTCTGCCGCCTTGCAAACAATAACAATTCTGTCGCTACTTACAGATTCAACAATCAACTCGGCAAGTTCCTCGCTTAATACAAGGTGCTTAATCTGGATAGCAGGTCCCCAGTTGCTATACATATCAAGACCACGATCCGCAGCATTGGCAACACCTACACGATAAACATGACCGGAATCGCTATGCACAAGATTATTGCAATCCAGACACATAACCTTTTGAGCAAACACTTCAAACTCGCGAAGTAGGTCAATTTTTGTTTCGCTTACTGAAACATCAACAGTCAAGTCCAGCTGTTTGACTAGGGTATCAAACAGAGAGAACACAATGATCTCATATACCTTGTCAATACTCCGTTTCAACCCTGGCTCATTCCAGAAGGAATCAAGCAGTTGGCGCACATTGAACTCTGCTGGGCTAGATGCCAGACAATACAAAAGTGCATCCTCAAGCTGTTCATGCTTATTATCAAATCTACTGTATATGTATGCCTCAACCGCGCCACCAGTACGGAGGTTCTCTTGACCAAGCACATATAGTGCCTCCGGGGAAATAGCATTAAAAATATCGTCTTGGAACTTTGCAGAACTTGTACATCTTGTCCCCAACAATTCTATGGAAACAGCGTCTCTCCAATGACGGCTTTGCGTCCTATAACATTTGAGATCCAGTAAATCTAACCTTGGATCAACAACACGCTGACGATATAAGATCTCTGCAATTTGAATCGGTTTGTATAAATGAACCCGGCTTTTTTCAATAACGGCATCAAGTTTTGCTTTTGCCTCATCTCTGGTCATTATTCAGTCTCTCCTTTCTCGTGTTCTTGGAGTGCAATTAGCATATTCCTTGCAATAGCCTTAATGACAGGCACAGCAACAGAATTACCACATTGCTTTTTCACCTTGCTATACGGCAACACGATTCTATAAGTATCCGGAAAACCTTGGATGCGTAGCATTTCCCTCTCGGTCGGTCTTCGTTCATCGTTCACAAGGATGTAATTAGCGGATGCGCCCGCTCTCAATGCAGAGGAATAGGGATGCGGAGTAATAGAACCCGCCATATTTTCGTGGGAGATATACGGTCTCGGATAATCTTTATTTTTTAATCGTTCTAGCCGTGACAAACGGATAGAATCCCTCACATAATATTTACTATCAACATCTGTTTCCAAAATATCAGTCAAAGTCTTCCTTTCTGCAATAGGCACAGGGTCAGGAAATTCAAATTTTACATCATCCAAGAAACCAACTATAAAAATTCGCTCTCTTTTCTGCGGAACACCATACTCCAAAGCATTTAGCACCTTGGCATACACGTGGTAACCAAGTGCCTCCAAATGCTCTCTGATGGTTCGGAAGGTATTTCCATTGTCATGTGCAGTAAGATTGCGAACATTTTCGAGCATAAATGCCGGGGGTCTCTTTTCTTTCAAAATGCGCTCAATATCAAAGAACAATGTTCCGCATGTCTCGTTTGCGAAGCCCTCCTTTTTGCCGATGATGGAAAATGCTTGGCAGGGAAAGCCTCCAAGAAGTATATCAAAATTTGGAATATCCTTTGCCTCAATTTTTGTAATATCGCCAGAAGGATGTTCTCCAAAATTAGCCTCATATGTAGTGCAGGCATCTTCGTCAAACTCAGACGAAAAAACACAGTATCCGCCGACAGATTCAAACCCCAAGCGGATACCACCAATGCCCGCAAACAGGTCTATGAATCTAAATGAATCCCACTTCATCGTTCTATACCTCCGCAAACATAAAACAACATCTCATATATTCTACCATATAAAAGCAAAATTTCAAGGCATCACAACAATTTTCCCAAGAAGACGAGGCGCACCAGTACAAATACACTGCCCAGAGTTTTTTAGTTGCACTTCCATTGGCAACTTTCTTTAGTTTCAAGCTCTCTCGCCCCTTGCGAAACAAAAAAACAGATTGTTGCAAAAAATAGCAAGTCGGCTGTCTCTATGGTTTTCGGCATCAGTCTTATCTTGTTTCTTCATATTTTCTTCTTCTCATTCAAATTCCGCAACTCTGCGCTTCACAAGCTGTTCCAGCTCACGGTTTTTGGCGCGCCCTTCATGTTCCGCAACATAGCCGAATTTGTCCAGCAATTCCCGGTCTACACGGAGCGTAAAACGGCATAAATTGTCCTTCATTTTGTCAGCCTCCTGTTTGAGGAAGTTTTGGTGGATCTATTTTGCTATTTATGTATCACCCGGACACAGACATCAGCATTCGCAGCGGCTTCTGTTTTGCGCCCAAATGACAACACCATGAAATGCCGCCAGAAGAACCACCGCCAGAGAAACCAGCGAAATAACATATACAAACCAGCCATGGTCAAGATTCAGCACAGGCAGCCCCTCCATGGGCGGTCTGACAAGGAACATAAAATTCACCTCAGGAAATCCTGTGCTAAGTATGCTGTTCAAAAGACTCACCACATAGGCGGCAAGACCGGCATAGCAAAGGTTTCTGCCCAGCACCTTCCACGACCATGTGACCAGCCGTTTCTTCAGCACATACAGCGCAAAGAATATGATCGCCCCATGGAACAGAAAATACTCATAAACATGAGGCTTAACAAATTCTACCCCCACCGTTGGGATCATGATTGCGGCAATGCCCCCCAAAAGCATGGTAGGAACCATAAAGCCCAGCATTTTCTCCCTTGTTTCCTGCTTTTTTACAAAGAATTTCAGTGTAAAAATCAGGAATAGCTGAATAGAGCAAAGGTGAAAGGGCAGATCGCCGGGATCCAGCACACAGCCTCCATTATACCCAGTGGGGATCATATTGCTAAGCATTTTGGTAAGCTCGCTGATAATACAGATACCCCACAAAATTGATAACACAAAAGAAAACTCTGCTTTTTTATGCCGCACGAAGCAAAACAGCCCCAAAATAAAGACGGCAGTTAGACCGATCCATATAAAATGATTCAATGAAAACATATTAACCTCCGTGTTATCCCTTCCTCCGGGGTTTTCTGTTACGATTTTTGAACCGGGTTAGGAGCAAAAACAGTCCCGCGCCCCACAGCACCCCAGCAAAGTCCAGCCAAACATCCGCTACCATGCCCGCTCTGCCCGCAGAAAAGAGCTGCAAGGTTTCGTCTGACATGGCAACCAGCAATCCCAGAAAGGGGGATAAAACCGTCTTTTTGCCCCGGTAGAGGTTCTCGTTCCAGCTCAAAAGCAGCCCCAACAGGGCAAACTCCGTAAAGTGCGCCAGTTTGCGGAGCAGTCCTTCTGCTTCCACCGCCCACGAGCCGAAAATGTATGCTATGATCCGGCTCAGCCAGCCGCTCATTGCCCCGGAATCCTCTGCCGGGAGCAGGGAGTTGCCCCAAATAAAAACCAGGCACAGCCCAAGCAGTACCCCTGCCAGCCATTTTTTCTTATTCCGCATGGGCAGCTTCCGTAATTTGGATGGGAACGCCGTTGACCTCTACCCCTTCTTCTGCCCGAATGAGGATATATCTTGCTCCATCCAGCATACGAGTCTCCACCAATTCAGGGCGGTCAGGGTTTACCTTAATGGTCACATCCGGAGTCTTGACCTCCATTTTCTTGGGATCAACCACATTCCTGGGGCTCAGATCCGCACCTTCACCAAAGGCGGCATCATATTCCCGATCAAAAACCTCCAGCTTGTCCTCGCTAATTCCGCAGGACATCAGCACACCTTTTACCGTTCCTTTGGGGATGATCAAGGCTTCCGGCTCTTTGCTTTCCTTATGCTCCTGAATCATGGCACAGAGCTGGCTGCGAACCGCCTGTACTGTATCCATGGAGCATTCGTCATCCAGGGACAGACCAAGAACAGAGCTGAAGCTTTCCTTTTGCAGTGCGGCGGGCATAGGGGCTTCCACATCAAAAACCGCAGAAACAAAGTCCTCGTGTCCTTGGGAGGCATCCCGGGTATAAAACGCGGCACTGTAGATATTGGCAGCCCGGTCATCAAAGGCGGGGAACAAAAAGCCCAGCTCCGGGGAGGCAACAACATAATCAATGACCCGGTTGTGGAACTCTCCCGCATTTAGGGTGTAGGTAAGAGCCGGTTTGGACAGCTTCACAGGACAAATGCTGCAAAGAATATAACGAAAAACAGTCTCAGAGCCTTCTGCCAATTCCAAATCATCCTTGCCCTTAAAGGGTACATCATAGGCATCCGCTGCCAGCAGGATCACGAAGCCTGTCTCCATATGAACAGAGGCGGCAACCTTTTCATAGAAGGTTTCCAGCACAGCCTCATCCTTTGTTCCACCGTCCCGCAGGGTCATAAGGAGCTTGTGATTATCGCCTTCCATGACTTGTTTAGTGCTAAAGGTGATGTCTAAAAGGTTTTTTCCAAGAGAGCCGGAAAGGGACTTTTTAAGTAAGGCAAGCACCTTTTCCCCTTCCTCCGGGGACAGCACACCGATAGATTGGTTAAATCGGGAGACGATCTCCTTCTTCTCGTTTACATAACACCCAACGATATGAGTGATGCTGGTCTTTTCCGGGCGAAGCCGCCGACGCAGCTCCCCAACTTCACGCTGATTCATATGTACCTCCGGATTTTGTGGTTGTTTTGTCCCCTGTAGGATACCATTTTTTGAAGCAAAAAGCAAGTCTGCTGTAAAAAGGATGGGCAATACAGCCATAACCTTTTCGCCATGCTTGCTCCCCTCTTGACCGAACAGGAATTTTGGGCTATAATACAGATGTGAAAATATCGCTTTTTATTGAAAATGCAAATTTTCTGAAAGGAGGGGCAAAACATGGCATTCCCCCCGTCATTTATTGATGATCTCATTGCGCGGAATCCCATAGACGATGTAGTCGGGCAGTATGTAGCCCTGACCCGTCGGGGCGGCAACCAATTCGGACTTTGCCCCTTCCACGGAGAGAAGACCGCCTCCTTCTCCGTCAATGCTGACAAGGGCATTTATTACTGCTTCGGCTGTCACAAGGGCGGCGGGGTCGTGAATTTCATTATGGAGATCGAAAATCTCAGCTATCCCGATGCCGTCCGTTTTCTTGCCAAAAGGGCAGGAATGGAAGTGCCGGAGGACGAGCAGTATCAAAGCCGGTACCGTCAGCAGGAGCGGCTGTGGGCATTGTGCAAGGAGGCTGCCCGATTCTTTCATGACCAGCTCTATTCCCCCGCTGGGAAAGAAGGTCTGGAATACGCGCAAAAACGGGGACTGAGCCAGAATACCCTGACCAAATTCGGTGTTGGCTTTGCCCCAAATAGCTGGAGCAGCCTTTTGGATGCCATGAAGAAAAAGGGTTACACGGAGCAGGAGCTTCTGGATGCGGGACTTGCCCTAAAAAATCCCACCAAGGGGACAGTATATGATCGTTTCCGCAACCGACTGATGTTTCCTATTATTGATGTGCGGGGTCATGTAATTGGCTTCGGCGGCAGAGTTATGGACGATTCCACCCCCAAATATCTCAACTCCCCGGAGACGATCATTTTCAACAAGCGGAAGAATCTCTTTGCCATGAATTTGGCGAAGAAAACCAAGGAAAACCGCATCATTCTGGTGGAAGGCTATATGGATGCCATCGCCCTTCATCAATACGGCTTCGATTGCGCCGTGGCATCTCTGGGTACAGCTCTGACGGAAGAACAGGTCAATCTTCTGTCCAAATACGCAGAGCAGGTCGTCATCATTTACGACGGAGACGAAGCGGGTCAAAAAGCCACCCGTCGTGCCATGCCCATGCTGGAAAAGTCGGGGCTGCAAATGCGGGTGCTGCGGGTGCAGGGAGCAAAAGACCCGGACGAATTTTTGAAAAAATACGGTGCTGACCGGTTTAAGCTTTTTTTGGAAGGGGCAGAAAATCAAATGGAATACCAGCTTCAGGCACTTGCCCGGAAATATGATCTGGGGCTGGATGAGCAGAGGGTGGAGTTTCTAAAGGCTGCGGCAGAGCTGCTGGCAGGGGTCAGCAGTGCCGTTCAAAGAGAGGTCTACGGCACAAGGGTCGCGGAAACTGCCAAGATCACCTGGGATGCCATGAAGCTGGAGATCGACAAGGCATACAGGCGGCGGCAAAAGCAGGCTAAAAAACAGCAGGAAAAAATCGATCTGGCTCCCGCAGACAGGCTTCGCCCCAAAAGTCGCACCATTCGTTACGAAAATTTACGCTCCGCCGCAGCGGAAGAAGGGCTTTTGGGTCTGATTTTCCGGGAGCCGGGGCTGTTGGAGCAGGTAGATCTGGAGCCGGAGATGTTCTCTTGTTCCCTTTTGGGTCAGTGCTACAAGCTTCTCAGGCTTCGTTACCGTCAGGGCTTGCAGGTAAGCCTTGCCTGTCTGGAAGGTTTTACACAGGAGGAAATTTCCCACCTTACCGCCATTTTCCAAAAACAGCAGGGTACTGTAAACGAAAACGCTCTGAAAGACTATGTTGCCACCATACGCCGGGAGCATCAGCTTAAAAACGCTACCAGCATTGAGGATCTTTTGGCTGTACGGGATGCCATAAGAAACAAACAAAGATATAACCCGTGAAAGGACTTTGCATGACAGACAGATACCGGGAGACTCCTGTCTCCAACATGGACGATGAACTGGGTCTTTACATTCAGGATATTCGCCGGTATCCTCTTCTGACCCAAGAGGAGGAACAGGCTATGGCAGAAAGGATTTCCCGGGGCGACCCTGAAGCTCTGAGGGAAATGGTCACCGCAAATCTCCGCTTGGTAATAGCGGTTGCCAGGGAATATGCCGGACGGGGCGTTCCCATGATGGATCTGATTCAGGAGGGGAACATCGGATTGATCGTTGCCGCGAGGAAATTTGACCATACCCTGGATTACCGTTTCTCTACCTATGCCACCAAATGGATCCGTCAGGGCATTACCCGGTGTCTTATGAACCATGCGGGACTGATCCGGGTGCCAGTACATACCGCGGAACGGATGCGAAAGCTCATGGCTGCCAAAGCCGCCTATATGCAGGACAACGGTCACGACCCTTCCCCTCAGGTGCTTTCCCAAATGACCGGAATCCCCACAGACAAGACCGAAAAGCTCCTTCAGCTTATCCCGGAGACTTGCTCTCTGGACGCCCCCGCCGGAGAAGAGGGCAAAGGCACTTTGGGACAGACCCTTCCCGACCAGAGAAGCTTGCAGCCTCAGGAATCCTTGGTGCAGGCGCAGCTTTTGGAACTGCTGGAGCAGCTTATAGAGCAGTTGGATCCTCGCCAACAAACCATTTTGCGCCTGCACTTTGGTATGGATGACGGCGTTTGCCACTCTCTGGAGGAGATCGCAGGGCTTCTGGACATCTCCAAGGAACGCACCCGGCAAATTGAGCGGCAAGCCTTTGACAAGCTGAAAAAAACGGGAGCAAATCTGGGGCTTGAGGACTTTTTGGAGGATTAAGCGCAATATGACAGATGATTTTATTTTTGATATGGAGGAAGCTGGGGTTCTGCGGATCATAGACACGCTGAAACCCGGCACAGAAGTTACTGCCCAGCGATTTTTCGCCCTTTTGGAAACAGGAGACGAGGACGAGGTCACCGAAGCTGCCATGGCTTTGGCAAATCGGGGCATCGGAATCGACATTACAGATCTCCCGGAGGTTGCCGGCAGTGGAGATATTTCCCACCGTCTAGCTCTGGAAAAGGCACTTGTTCAGGAGGGCAGGCTTCCCCTGGGTCTGGAAGCGGGAGATCCTCTGCTTCTTTATTGGAAGGAGCTGGAAAAGCTGCCCCATCTAAGTGAGGAACAGGCAAAGGCCCTTTGGGGCAGTGATGCCGGGAAAGACAAACTCACGGAGGGGCTTTTGTATCTGGTTGCGGAGGAAGCACAAGGACTTGCGGGCAGGGGCGTTCTGCTTTTGGATCTCATGCAGGAGGGAGCTTTGGGACTGATATCCTGTCTGGAAGAACCGGGAGAAAATATCATTGCCGCTGCCCGGTGGCACATCCGGCAGTCCATGCTTCGTCCTATTTTGGTACAATATCTCCTTTCGGGAGAAGCGCAAAAGCTCCTGAGCAGCCTGCGGGCATATCAGCAGGCAGACCGTTCCCTTTTGGAAAAGCTGGGAAGAAACCCCTCCCCGGAGGAGCTGGCTGTGGAGCTGGGCAAAGCACCGGAGGAAGTAGCGATGCTATCAAAAATGACAACGGAGGCGGCAAAATCCCCCGCCACCCACCAAGCCCCTGAGCAATCACCGGAGGAGCAGCCGGAAGCGGTGGAGGATTCCGCTTACTTCCAGCTACGCAGCCGGGTAGAGGAATTGTTAAGCTCTCTGGACGAAACAGACCGGCAGCTTCTTTCTTTGCGTTTTGGTCTGGACGGAAAACCATCCAGAAGCACGGAGGAAGCCGCAAGCCTTCTGGGATTGACCCCGGAGGAAACGCAAAAAAGAGAGCTTGCCGCCATTGTGTATCTGCGGGAGCAATAAGTATAAAGCAAGCCGGAGAATGGGAGTAACCGTTTTCCGGCTTTTCTCCCGAAAAAATATTTGCTATTTTTCCTTATATGCCGTAAGATATAAGGTAAGCGGTTGCCCGCCGCTGAATATTCTCTGCCAAAGGAGGGCACTTTATGAAATTTAACATCCCGGAGCTTCGCAAGAGGGCCGATGCCGTAATCGTCTCCCAAAAGCCTCAGGCAAAAAAGCTCATAAGCACCTACACCCTGGTGTGGGCGGGTTTCATTCTCATCAGCAATCTCCTGTCCTTTACCATTTCCGATGCTTACAGCGACTTAACCGGACTCATGTCTCTGGACAAAGGGAATAAGCTCCTTGCCCTGAGTCTGCTCATTTCTCTGGTTGCCTCTCTGGGCACACTATTGCTGGATGCCGGCTACAGCTCCTGCGCCTTAAGTTTGGCACAGGGTCAGAGGACGGAGGAACATGACCTTTTATGGGGACTGCACCAATTCCCCCGGCTGCTGACCTGCGGCTTGCAGCTATTTCTGCTGTTTTTCCTCATCGCCTATGGATTTATCGCCGTTTTGCTGATGTTTCTTCCTATGGAGCTTTGGTTTGAAGGAGAAATGTTCTCTCCCCTTCTTATGTACATCACCTACGGAATTTGCAGTATTGTTTTTTTCTGGCTTCTTTACAACCGCAGGTTGTTATATTTCTTCCTGGCGCGCTTTGAAAAAGGCTCAGGGTGTCTTGCCGGGCGGTCAGCGGTGCTGCTTTTGAAGGGCTATCGTCTGCAATTTCTCCGCATTGACCTGAGCCATTGGTGGTACTACCTGCTCATTGCCGCAGCTTCCATCATCCCCTACGGAAGTCTGCTTTTGCAGGAAGCCTCCCCCACCACTGTCCTGATGGCAGACCTGATATGTCTGGCTCTTTCCGTGGGACTAAAGGCAGCATTATTCCTTGGGGCAAAAAACCGGCTGTGGGTCATGTACGCCTTGGCTTTTGAGGATATACTAAAAGAGAAGGCTGCGCCACTTCAGGAACAGCCTTCCGGAAATTTGCCTGAAAATCCTCTGAAATAATTGGAAAAACCCCTGTTTTGTTTATATTTCTTTCGGTTTTCGTACATACTTTTTTCATAACTACGCGCTATGATAGTCTCACAAACCAACAAAAAGGAGCGAATCCTATGGACACCTTTGACAATAAACCGCAAGATATTTTTGAGCCTTCATCCCAAGATATTCCCGCCGATGAAGCTCCAGAGATCCCGGAGCCACCCGTGATCTCCCCTCCGGATATTCCCCCCTGCCCGGTTCAGGAGCAAGCCCCTTCCTTTGAAGAACCCACCGCTTTTTCCTGCGAGCCGGAAGAACCCATCACTTACGATTCCTTTGCCGCGCCCACCTACCACGAACCCGGCTATGAAACCTACGCTGCCCCCAAGCCCCAGGAATCCACTGGGGAAAAGCCCCCGAAAAAGGGCAAGGGGCTAAAAATTGCCGCAGCCTGTTTGGGACTGCTGCTGATCGGCGGTATCGCAGGTGGGATCATCGCAGGCATTGCTTTGGGAAACCGTTTTCAAAAAACCTCCGACCATTTGCAAGCCCAAATCAATGCCCTCACCCAGCAGGGCAGCACCATTATCCACACCGCCAGCACTCCCTCTGGCTCTGCTTCTTCCGGGGATCTGTACACCCCCGCTCAGGTCTATGAAACCAATGTGGCCAGCGTTGTTTCCGTGACTACCACCGTTCCTTACAACAACGGCTGGACTTCCGGCACCTCTACCGGTGCGGGTTCCGGGTTCATTCTTACCTCCGACGGATACATTCTCACCAATTACCATGTAATTGAAGGTGCATCCTCCGTTCGTATTACCACAACAGAGCACAAAGAATACGAAGCGGAAGTAGTTGGATACGATGCTTTCAGCGATGTGGCACTTTTGAAGGTAGATGCCCATGAGCTTCCCTATGTAGTCGTGGGGGACTCCGATGCGTTGCGGGTAGGCGATATGGTTGCCGCCATTGGTAATCCCTTGGGCGAGCTGGCATCCACCCAAACCGTTGGCTATGTCAGTGCCAAAAACCGCATGGTGAACACCGACGGCACTACCCTTAACATGATCCAGACCGATGCCGCCATCAACTCCGGCAACTCCGGCGGTCCTCTGTTTAATATGTACGGTCAGGTCATCGGTATCACCACCGCCAAGTATTCCGGCTCCACCTCCTCCGGGGCAAGCATTGAAGGCACCGGCTTCGCCATTCCCATCAACACCGTTATGGACTTGGTAGATGACCTCATGGAGCATGGCTATGTCACCGGGCAGGCGTACTTGGGCATCTCCGTTCTGGACATGGATGCGGATGTCGCCGCCGCCTACGGTCTTCCCGCAGGCCCCAAGGTGGATACCGTCACAGAAGGCTCATGCGCCGAGAAAGCCGGATTAAAAGTGGGGGACATTATCACCGGTTTGGGTGAATTAACGGTAGAAAGCTACGCCGACCTCGCCTATGCCCTGCGTACCTTCCGGGCAGGAGATACCACCCAGATCCACATTTTCCGGGCAGGACAGGTTCTGTCTCTCACCGTTACCTTTGACGAGAAGCCCCTGGACACCTCTGCATCTCAGGAAACAGAGCCCCAACAGCAGCAACAGAACAGCAGCTCCGGCAGTTATGGCTATAGCTGGCCCTTCTTCCCCTTCCCCTAAAGAACCCCCTATTATCGCAGCCCTCCACCCATCCGGAGGGCTGTTTTTGCGCCAAAAGAGTTCTGGTCAAAATCCCGAATTTATAGCGGCTGATTTTGCCTTCAGGAGAAAAAAGCATGGTTTTTCCTCGCTTTTACTGTACCATGGGATATTGGCACTGCGTTTTTCAGTGTCCCTTTTTCCACCCTTACCCCCGGATTCCCCCCACTTTTCGGATTTTTTCAAAAAATACCGAAACCCGACTCTCCGAAAAAACCGCACAAAAAATAGCACAAAGCGCGACCACTAAATATTCCGTTTAGGTCTTGAAATAAACACAATATCTTGTATAATGGTATCTGCACACGCCATTTGCGACGACAGTCGTTTTCATATCCGCTTTTTGAAAGGAAGGGACACCCATGAAGATCATCAAACGAAACGGATCGGAAGAAGTCTTTGTTTTGGAAAAGATCCGCTCTGCCATTGCCCGGGCAAATGATGCCGTAGAAGAACCCCACCGCCTGACCGAAACCCAAATCGAACGCATCTCCCAACGGGTTTCCTTTAGCTGCGAGGAAATGGGCAGAAGCCCCGCCGTGGAGGAAATTCAGGATTTGGTAGAAAAGGCGATCATGGCACACGGTGCTTATGAGGTCGCCAAGCAGTATATCACTTACCGCTATACCCGCAGTCTTGTCAGAAAGGCCAATACCACCGATGCCCGCATCCTCAGCCTCATCGAAAGCAACAACGAGGAGGTCAAGCAGGAAAATGCCAACAAGAACCCCACCGTCAATTCTGTGCAGCGGGACTACATGGCGGGAGAAGTCTCCAAGGATATCACCCGCCGCATCCTTCTTCCCAAGGATATTGTGGAAGCCCACGAGGCCGGTATCATCCATTTCCACGACTCCGATTACTTCGCACAGCATATGCACAACTGCGATCTGGTGAATCTGGAGGATATGCTGCAAAATGGCACGGTCATCTCCGGCACCATGATCGAAAAGCCCCATTCCTTCTCCACTGCCTGCAACATCGCCACCCAGATCATTGCTCAGGTCGCCTCCAACCAGTATGGCGGTCAGTCTATCAGCCTGACCCACCTTGCCCCCTTCGTTCAGGTCAGCCGGGAAAAGATCCGCAAGACCGTGGAAAAGGAGCTGGAAGCCTTCGAGGTCAGCCCTTCTGAGGAAGTTGTTTCCAAGGTAGTGGAAGATCGCCTGCGGGATGAGATTCGCCGGGGCGTGCAGACCATCCAGTATCAGGTTGTCACACTTATGACCACCAACGGGCAAGCCCCCTTCATCACCGTCTTTATGTATCTCAACGAGGCAAAGAACGAGCAGGAAAAGAAGGATCTGGCTGTCATCATTGAAGAAATGCTCCGTCAGCGGCACGAGGGCGTGAAGAATGAGAAGGGCGTTTGGATCACCCCTGCCTTCCCCAAGCTGATTTATGTTTTGGAGGAGGACAATGTGCGTGAGGGTACGCCCTACTGGTATCTGACCCGGTTGGCAGCTCAGTGTACCGCCAAGCGCATGGTGCCCGACTATATCAGCGAAAAGAAAATGCTGGAGCTGAAGGTGGACAAAAACGGCGAAGGTCACTGCTACATGTGCATGGGCTGCCGCTCCTTCCTGACACCTTATGTAGACGAAAATGGAAAGCCCAAGTATTACGGCCGGTTCAATCAGGGCGTTGTGACCATCAATCTGGTGGATA
>JAZNYB010000152.1:0-7237 GCA_045594185.1 Faecousia sp.
TCCCGGAAAGTCAAATGCCTTTGCCATCTCCAGAAAGCTGGGATTGCCGGAGCATATTATTGAGAAAGCCGGGGAAATGGTAAGCAAGAGCAACCGGGACTTTGAGGAGGTTCTCGCTCAGTTGGAAGCCCAGAGACAGCAAATGGAAGCTGCCAGAGTAGAAGCGGAACGGATGCGGCTTGAAACCCAGGCGATCCGCAACGAAAGCGAGGTCTATCGGGCGCGGATTCAGAAGGAAAAGGAGAAGCTTCTGGAAAAGGCACGCAGAGAAGCCCAGGAGCTTTTGGATGATGCCAGAAGAACCGCCAATCAGGTTGCGGAGGAGATGAAGCAGCTTCGCAAGCAAATGCGGGATTCAGCGGATATGATGGGAGTCAATCAGCGGCAGAGCGATGTTCGCAGAGCCCTCAATGAAGCGGAGGAGCGGCTTGCGGTTCAGCGACCTGTTGAGCAGCGTCCCAAGCCCACAAGAGAGGTGAAGCTGGGAGACACCGTGGAGCTTTTGAAGCTGGGCACCAAAGCCAGTGTGATCGGGATCAATAAGGACGGGACTTATTTGCTTCAGGCGGGTATCCTGAAGATGACGGTAAAGCCGGAGGAAGTGTATCTGATCGAAAACGCCAACGCCTATCAGGTGAAGAAACCCCGACCTGCTCATTCCGGGAGGGAAATGAAGGCCGCCGCGATCTCCAACGAGATCGATCTTCGGGGTATGGATGCCGTTGAAGCGGTGTGTGTATTGGAGCGGTTTTTGGACGAAGCCATGCGCTCCAATCTGGGAACAGTGAGGATCATTCACGGAAAAGGAACAGGAACATTGCGCTCTGCCGTGCAGGATAGTCTCCGTCGTAATAAATATGTTAAAAAATTCCGGCTTGGTGTGTACGGAGAAGGGGAAAATGGGGTAACCATTGCAGAATTTGGTTGACTTTTGTTATTTATTTGCTATTATACTATTAGCGGCAGCGAAGGAAGCTGCATTCAAGGAGTGAGTTCATCATGTATAAACAGGATACCGTCGTCAAGTGTAATTCCGGGCTGTATAATGTACAGGTCACCTTATTCGTGCAGAAGGCAAATGAGTTTCCCTGCAGCATCTATTTGGAGCATGGATCCAAGAAGATGAACGCGAAAAGTCTTCTGGGGATTATGTCCATGTGCATCGATACCGGTGCCAGTGTTACCGTTATGGCTGACGGTCCCGACGAGCAGGCAGCAGTAACTGCTCTGTGCGAAATGCTGCAACGGGATATTTACTAAATATTTCGGCTATAACTGCCTCAGGACTGCCGTGGTGTCAGTGCTGAGGCGGTTTTGCTCTTACAACAGGTGAAAGTATGACATTTCAGGAACTAAAGGAAAAAGCACTGTCTCTGCCCCTTGCTCCCGGCGTGTATATCATGCGGGATGAATCCAATAAGGTGATCTATGTGGGCAAGGCAAAAAAACTGAAAAACCGGGTCAGTCAATATTTTCAGGATTCCGCCGCCCATTCTCCAAAGACCCGGGCGATGGTTGGAAAGATACACCATTTTGATGTGATTGTCGCTTCCTCTGAATTTGAAGCTCTGGTTTTGGAGTGTTCTCTTATTAAGCGGCATATGCCCCGGTATAATATTCTCTTGAAGGATGACAAGGGGTATCCCTATGTGCGACTGGATATGAGCGAGGAATATCCAAGGCTGACCATGGTAAATAAGCTGTCCAATGACCATGCGGACTATTTTGGGCCTTATGGAAGCAGAGGGGTGACCCAGAGTATTTTGGATACCGTGCGGGTGACCTTTTGCCTGCCGGGGTGCGGCAAACAGCTTCCCAGAGATATTGGAAAAGAGCGGACTTGTCTGAATTATCATATGGGGCAGTGCGGGGGGTGGTGCCAGGCAGACAGAAGCCCGCAAATGTACCGTCAGACGATGGAACAGGTGCGGCTGCTGCTCTCGGGAAACTATCAGAAGCTGCTCAATGAATTGAAAGACCAAATGCTGGAGGCTTCTGAGGAGCTTGCCTTTGAACGGGCGGCTGAATTGAGAGATCGCATGAAGTCAGTGGAGATGCTGGGAAAAAAACAGTTGGTTACAGCCGGCTCTATGGCTGATACGGATGTCGTGGGGTTCTATCAGACGGAGGCTAAGGCGTGCTTTGTGGTGCTTCACTTTTTGAGCGGCAATTTACTGGATAAGGAATATGAGATCCTCCAGGCGCAGGATGACCCACGGGGGGCAGTGAGCAGTCTTGTAAAGCAGTATTATTTGGCAAGGGGCATCGCGCCTAAAATAGTTCTTCTTCCTATGGAAATGGAAGATGGAGAGCTTTTTTCAGATTTAATGCTTCAAAATACAGGCAGAAGGACTCGATTCCGCTTACCTCAAAGGGGAGAAGGATTGCGCCTGATGGAGCTGGCAAAAGAAAACGCCATGCAGGAAGCGGAGCGGGTCACCTCCCGGGAAGAAAGAGCCAACGGAGTGCTTTCCAATTTGGGAAGATTATTGTCTCTTGAGAATCTTCCCCGCAGACTGGAATCCTTTGATATCTCCAATATGGCTGGAACGGATATTGTCGCTTCCATGGTGGTTTTTGTAAACGGTAAACCATATAAAAAGGGCTATAAGCGGTTCAAGGTAAACGAACTGACCGATCAGGATGATTATGCTTCTATGGAGCAGGTCATTACCCGAAGATTTATCCGCTATAAAAATGGTGATCCCGGCTTTGAATTGCCGCCGGATGTGCTTTTGATAGATGGCGGCGCGGTTCATGCGGAGGTGGCGAGAAGGGCTTTGGAAAACTTAGGACTTTCTTTTCCGGTATTTGGCATGGTAAAGGACAACCGTCACAGAACGAGAGCTTTGGTGACTCCGGATGGAGAGGAGATCAGCCTGGAAACGAAACCGGGTGTTTTTGCGCTGATCGGCACCATTCAGGAGGAGACTCATCGATTTGCCATAGCCTACAATCGGGAATTGCGTAGTAAACGACTGCGGTACTCCCGGCTGGATGAAATTCCCGGCATTGGGCCCAAGCGAAAGGAATTGCTGCTGAAGCGGTTTAAGTCTCTGAGCGCCATCGGGGAAGCAAGTGCCGAGGAATTGGAAGCCTGCCTTCCCAAGGATGCCGCTGCCGCGGTCTATGCCCATTTCCACAAGGAGGAGGACTCATGCGAATCATAACCGGAAGCGCGAAAGGCGTGCGGCTGAAAACGCCGGAGGGACTGCAAACCAGACCAACCGCCGAGCGGGTCAAGGAAGCCTTGTTCAGTGCCATACAGGAGTATATTCCCGGTGCGCGGGTTCTGGATCTCTTTGGCGGTACCGGACAATTGGGACTGGAAGCCTTAAGCAGGGGAGCGGGGTCTGCGGTATTCGTGGATAAAGAGAAGGCTGCCTGCGAGCTGATAAAAGAGAATCTCCGCCGATGCAGGCTGGAAAAGCAGGGCACAGTCGTTCGTGGGGACTATCTTTCTTATCTTTCCCATTGCGGCAGGCAGTTTGATTTGATCTTTTTAGATCCGCCGTACGCAGAAGTTTTTTTAGAAAATTCATTAAAAAAGATATCGGAAATTGACATTTTGGCTAACCGTGGTATAATAGTAGCTGAACGCCCATTGGGAAAGGAGCTTGCGGGTTCCTTTGGCAATTTGCGGTGTCGTAAGGAGTATAAATACGGAAAAACCCTTATTGCGGTTTTTTGCAAAAATGAGGATGGGGAAGAATGAAGGTTGCGATCTATCCGGGCAGCTTTGACCCTGTAACCAACGGTCACTTAAATATCATACAAAGAGCGGCAAGCATCTTCGATAAGCTCATTGTGTGTGTCATGGTAAACGCCGGAAAATCTCCAATGTTTACTCTGGAGGAACGGACGGAGCTCCTTCGCAGAGTGACAAAGGAAATTCCTAATGTGGAGATCGATTTTGCGGAGGAACTTCTGGCGACCTACGCAAAAAGAAAAGGCGGCTGCGTGATCGTTAAAGGCTTACGGGCGACCTCTGATTTTGAAAATGAATTTCAGATGGCACTCATCAATCATAAAATCAATCCAAACTTAGATACCATGTTTCTTACCTCAGAGCATCAGTATATGTACCTCAGCTCCAGCACCGTAAAGGAGCTGGCTTCCTATGGGGTTGAGCTTAAGGACTTTTTGCCGGAGCGTATTATTCCGGATGTGAAGGAACGAATAGAACAAATAAAAAATCAAGGAGGAACTACCCATGCATGATAACGGCGTTGAAGAACTGATTACAAAATTATATGACCTGATCCAGGATGCCAGATCCCTTCCTCTGGGGGCGGATAAGTGCATCGTTGAGCGGGAGCGGGTGTTGGATATGCTGGATGAGATCAGCAATGCTCTGCCCGGCGAGCTGAAGCAGGCAAAGACCATTGTGGATTCCCGTACCGAGGTCATTACCAAGGCAAAGCGGGAGGCTGAGACGATCATTCGTCAGGCACAGGCGCAGGCAAAGCAGCTTGTATCTCAGGAGGAGGTCTACCGTCAGGCGCAGGCACAGGCTGCCGAAATGGTTCGTGTCGCACAGGAAAAGATCAAGGAGCTGAAGCGTGTTACCAATGACTATGTGGACGATTCCTTGAAGCGTACAGAAGAAACCATCGCGGAAGCTCTGGGCGAGATCCGTGAAACCCGCAGCCGTTTCCGCAAGCTGTCTGCCCCTCAGGAGCGGGCATCCGCATCCCCCATTATTGAAGATGTGTAAGATTTGTTCCATCAGGGCCGGTTCTCGCAACTGGCCCTGTTTTGGAATGTCCAAAGAAGGGAGTATGTTGCATGAATTATCTTGAAAATTACGCGTTTTGGCGCAATGCCGGTCTGCCGGAGGATGTTTGTGAAGAATTGGATGCTCTGCAGGGGCAGGAGGATGAACTGAAGGGCAGGTTCGGAAGTGATCTGCAATTCGGAACTGCCGGTATGCGGGGACTTATGGGTGCCGGAAGCAATCGTTTGAACAGGTATACCGTTCGCCGTGCCGCAATGGGCATGGCCGCATGGCTGAATACCACAGAGCTTCCCAAAAGGGCTGCCATCGGTTATGATTCCCGGCATAATTCTCAGCTTTTCGCGGAGGTCTGCGCGGTCGCCTTTGCGGAAGCCGGGATCGAAGCATGGCTGTATGACCGTCTCGCTCCTACACCGATGCTTTCTTATGCCGTGCGGGAGCTGAACTGTGGCTGCGGCGTTGTGATCTCTGCCAGTCACAATGCCGGTGCTTATAATGGTGTCAAGTGCTATGGCCCCGACGGCTGCCAGATGACCGATGAGCCTGCGGCGGTGGTAACCGCGAAAATCAGCCAGATCCCCCTCTTTGTGCCGGAAACCAAGAGCTTTGCGGAATATTTGCGTGATGGCGGCATCCGCTATATCTCTCAGGACATTTGGGAAAGCTATTACAAGACGGTTCTGGCTGAGGCGATGGAACCTCAGGTAATTGCGGAATCCGGTCTGCGCATTGTCTATACGCCCCTGTGCGGCACCGGCAACGAGCCTGTTCGGGAAATTCTGCGCCGTCTTGGGGCAGATGTGACTGTGGTCAAGGTGCAGGAGCAGCCGGACGGAGATTTCAAGACCTGTGAATATCCCAACCCTGAGACGGACGCGGCTCTCAACGAAAGCTATAAGGTAGCAAAAGAGCATCCCTGTGATGTGATTTTGGGTACGGACCCCGACTGTGACCGGGTGGCAATTGCTGTTCCGGATGGAGACGGGTTCAAGAAGCTTACGGGCAATGAGCTGGGCTGTATGCTGCTGGAGTATATCCTCAAGACCCGCTCTGCCCAAGGAAATCTTCCTGCCAATGGAGAAGCGATCCGCAGCATTGTAACCACACCTATGGCAGACGCGATCGCCAAGGCTTATGGCTGTGAGATGAAAGCGGTTCTCACCGGATTTAAGTATATTGGCGGCGAGATTCTGGAGCTGGAGGAGAGGGGAGAGGAGTCCCGCTTCGTCTTTGGCTTCGAGGAAAGCTGCGGCTATTTGAAGGGCACTTATGCCAGAGACAAGGATGCCGTTGTTGCTTCCATGCTGGTATGTGAAATGGCGGCTTCTTTGAAAAAGGAAGGGCTTTCGCTGGTGGAAGCGTTGGACAGAATGTATGAGACTTACGGCTACTATCTGGCAAAGGTTCAGAGCGTTGAGCTTACAGGCTCCGATGCCATGGAAAAGGCTGCCGCCATTATGGAAGGCATCCGCAAGGAGGCTCCTGCTTCCATCGGCGGATTGACCGTAACGGAGCTTCGGGATTACAGATCCAATGAAAACAAGAATCTGATCACCGGAGAGATCTCTCCTATTGGTCTGCCGAGATCCAATGTGCTGGAAATGGTGCTGGGTGACCGGGGCATTGTGATCGCAAGACCCTCCGGCACTGAGCCGAAGATCAAATATTACTATACTTCTGTCGCTCCTACTGCGGAAGAAGCGCAGACACAGCTAAAGGCTATGATCGCTCAGATGCAGGCATGATCCCTGCTTAACTGAATATTTATGGACACACGGCAGTTTCTTTCTGCTGTGTGTTCTTTTTTATGGGACAGGGGAATAGCTTGTAACAAAGGGAGGGGAACATATGAAGCAACTTGGTTTTAAGAGAAGTAATTCCGGAAAACAAAACGGGAAGCTCATGGGTGGCTTGGTGTCAGGTGTATTGACCGGTATGCTGACAACGCTTGCTTTGACAGCGGTGGAGGCATATATGGCGCAAAAGCTGGTGATCCCGACAAAGCTGGCTTCAGGCATTGCGGTGGTGATATGGATTCTTTCCGCTTTTGTGGGGAGCTACATATGCGGCAAAAAAGCGGGGCAGGGGACACTGCCGTCAGCCTTACTTTGCGGGGGCGCGTATGGGTTGGTGCTCCTTCTTGTGACAGGCTTTCTATTTAAGGCAAGGTTTGAAGGCGTGTTGAAGGGTCTTGCAATCATTCTTGCAGCTTCAGCGGCGGCGGGTGTTCTGGCATCGGGAGGAAAAGGGAAGACGGGCAAAAAGATGAGGTTTCGTTAAAATGCACAAAAATATCAACTCCTTATGGGTCGGCAGGTCGTGACTGTGATCGTGCAAGAAAAATTGCAAAATCAATATCTTGAAATAACTGCTGTGGGTGCAACCTATATATTGCTGATTTGGCGAACCTTTCTATTATAGTTGCGGGGGTTTACATAACGCAGTTTACATAAGATATGCACATAATGTACAAAAATGTGAAAATATTCGGTTAACCCT
>JAZNYB010000153.1:0-9642 GCA_045594185.1 Faecousia sp.
CGAACATAGCAGGGTCAGAGCCCAAAAAGCCGTACACCGGGACAACCACCGGGCGCAAAAGATTTGCCAGCACCGGGGCAAGGCTGATAATCCCCACCATGGACAAAGCCAATGCGCCCAACGCCAAAATACCTTCCTCAAATTCCTTGCCAATGCCCAGCCGGCTGCCGAAAATACGGTCAATGCCGCCCAGAACGGCGAAAAACGCCATAACACCAATGAGAATCTCATGGACTGACATATTTCCCCAGCCCCCCTTCATCTAAAATTGCCGCAACGGATGTATCTATTGGGGCGTTGGGACAGTTCATCCTTGCCCCGGAGCCGAAGGTGAGCAGCACCTTGTCTCCCACCCCGGCCCCCAAATCATCAGCCGCCACCCGCCGCCCCTGGGGAGTGTCCACCACCAGAAGGGCAAGTCCGCCCAAATGCTCCGCTTTTCTCGTTGCCCATACTGAGCCTACTACTGTGCCGATTTCCATGCCTTCCACACCCCTTTTTTGCATTGTGTCCTACGGGCAAATTCCAATTTATGTGCCTGTCGACTCATAAATTGGGTGGTATCCCCTTGCGGGGAAGGATTGAAATAATTTTGTGCGGAGCAAATCTGCAAACAGCTCGGCAAACCAAAATTTGTACCATGTTCTGTTGCCTTATTCCAAAATATCCCTTGCGGCGGGGGTCAGGATGCAGCCGGCGGGAAGTCTCTCTCCCTGTGCTTTTAATCGTCTTGCCTCCTGCGCCGTCACCAGCCGCCGCCGGGAATTGCCGTCTGTAAGCAGAACGCCCCAGCTCCTTAGCCGGTTCACCGCGGCCCCCAGCTCCGTCTCCAAATGACGGTTCTTGTTGCTTCCCGTTGGCAACCCCGGAGAATACAGATACACGGGAAGTCCTGCCAACAGCGCATCCAGCACCGCTTCCTCCCCAAAAGAAAGAAGCTGTCCCGCTGTGAGACTTCCTATGACCACCGCCTCATAAGGGGCAGCGCATACATAGTGAAAGCCCAGATCCTGCAAGGGCTCTTTCCCCACAAGCAGTGCCTTGGGGCAGCTCTCTTTGCCCGTTTCCGTGAAGGCAGGCTTTTCCGGGGTTCGGGCAGAGAGCTTTTCCAGAACCTTTGCAGTCACCGCCGCCAGCAGCTCTTCATTCATGGAGGATCATCCCCCAATCTCCCTTTTGGAAAGCGCAGGCGTTGGCTTCGTCGTAGTCAATGTGGGCTCTGGGAGCAAAATCCCGGTGTACCCGCACCACCACATCCTCAAAGACAACAGGGCGTTTGGTCAGCATTTTCAGCTTCACAATATCCTTGTCCTTTAGTCCCCGCCGCCTTGCCTCTGCCGGGGGAAGGTGGATATGCCTTTTGGCCGCGATCGCTCCCCGGGGCAGCTCCACCGTCCCTTTTGTTCCCTTCAAGATAATACCCGGCGTTCCTTCCACATCTCCCGACTGCCGCACCGGGAGCTTGATCCCCAAAGCGATGCCATCGGTGAGGGAAAGCTCTGCCTGTCCGCAGCTTCGTTCCGGCCCCAAAACCGCCACATTGGAAATCTCTCCCTTGGGGCCAATGAGTGTCACCCGCTCTCCGGTGACAAACTGCCCCGGCTGGGAAAGGGGGCGGCTGGGGGTCAGCCCATGCCCAAACAGGGTAAGTGCCTGCTCCTTTGTTACATGGACATGACGCCCGGAGGCTTCCGTTTCCACGAAAAGCCGCTCCATGAGAGCCTGTGCCACCGATTCCAGATCATCCATGGGTTTCCTCCTTTCCCGATTTCAACCGTATTTCTAAGATCCACAGAAAGCTGCTCATGCGGTTTAAGCCCCGCACCAGATCCGGTCTTGCGCATCGCCCTTCTGTGTCCCGGAAGGCGTGACAGGCTTGCAGCTCTGCCTGTCGTGCCGCCGTTCTGCACAGATTTACAAGCAGGAGTGTGTGCGTGTCCCCGCTTTCCGGCATAAAATGGGGCTGCCCGTAATACTTTTGGGGATTGTGACTGCGCTGCCGGAGCTGCGCATCGTTCAGTCCTCCCAAGCTGATTTCCGGGAGCGGTTCTTCCAAAACATCGGAAGAAAGCACCCTTCGGCTATACTCCAGACACTGCCCCAATTCCCTGGCGATCCCACGGAAGCCTTCCCTCGCCGCTTCCTTTTGCGTCAAAAGGAGAACTGCCTGCAAAGTATCCATCTGCCCCCGGAAGGCGATTCTGGGATGGGTCTTTTCCACCAGCACATCGCCGTTTAAGTGGGTCATATCCTCCGGCTTTGTTTCAAAAACCGCTCCCCGGAGGGTCTTATAGGGATGTCCCGCCTGCTCTCCGGGGAGGATGTCAATATGGTTATCCCTGAGAAAATCCCTTGCACCGGGGGTCAGGCGGTCATCCGCGCCCAAATAGAAGACGCGCTTTCCTTCCCGGTTGCGAATGTTCGCCCTAACGGCTTCCACCGTATAAAGGGCCATGGGTTACGCCTCCTTCGTTTCTTGCCTGCCCTTGGGCAAAATGGCGGCAACCTCAGAGTGGGGACGGGGGATCACATGGACCGACACCAGCTCGCCCACCTTTTCCGCTGCGGCGGCTCCCGCATCGGTGGGGGCCTTCACCGCACCCACATCGCCCCGAACCATAACCGTCACCAGACCGCCGCCCACCTGCTCCTTGCCTACCAGCAGCACATTTGCCGCCTTGACCATGGCATCCGCTGCTTCAATGGCACCGACCAGTCCTTTCGTTTCAACCATACCCAGAGAATTGGTGTTACTTAAATCAGTCATATTGATTTCCTCCTTACATCAATCGTTTCATAATTTCAGCCGCTAAAGCTTCAATGGTATCCTGCGAGATCTCCACAGAGGTCACCTTGGGCGCAACGCTCCCTGTTCCCCAAGCCACCCGGCGAACATTGATCAGATCCATAGGGCCGATGTTGTTAGACGAGGAGCTTCCACCCACCGCTCCACAGCCCAAGGTAAGGGCAGGGAACAGATTTGTCTCTGCCCCGATGCCTCCCAAAGCTCCCGGAGCGTTGACCACAAAGCGAGACACGGGAATTTCCATAGCAAACCGGCATATGGCTTCCTCGTCCTTTCCGTGGAACATAAAGCTGTGGCCCGCTCCCTCGAAGGACAGAATTTCGGTGCAGCGGTTCAGTGCCGCCTTCTCGTCCGGCTCGGCGTAGTAGCCCAAAACAGGGCAGAGCTTTTCGTGGGAGTATAGCTGCTTCGCTCCCGCATCGGTAACTCTTGCCAGAAGCACCCTTGTCCCCGGGGGAACGGTAATGCCTGCCAAGCCCGCGATCTGCTCCGCGGAATGTCCCACTGCCTTGGGGTTCATGCGCCCATCGGGACGGAACAGCACCTTTTTCACCGCTTCCGCCTGGGCTTCGCTGAGGAAAAAGCCCCCTTGCCGCAGAATTTCCGTTCCCACGGTCTTGTCCATGTCCCGCTCCACCACGATGCTCTGCTCCGAAGCGCAAATCGTACCGAAGTCGAAGGTCTTGGAGCGGAAAATGTCTTTGATGGCTTGGGCAACATCTGCCGAGCGGTGGATATAGGCAGGGCCGTTTCCCGCTCCCACGCCGATGGCAGGTGTTCCTGAGGAATAGGCGGCTTTTACCATGCCCGGGCCGCCTGTTGCCAAAATCAGACTGACGGAAGGGCTTTTCATCAGCTCCTCCACCGCTTCCATGGTGGGCATTTCCAGACAGCTCACCGCTCCTGCGGGGCAGCCCGAACCCTCTGCCGCCCGCGCTACTACCTCGCAAGCTTTGCGTGTGCATTGCAGCGCAGCCGGATGGGGAGAAAAGACCATGGCGCACCCGGACTTTAAGGCGATAAGTGCCTTATAACACACCGTTGAGGTGGGGTTGGTGGAAGGAACGATTCCGGCGATCACCCCCGCCGGGACACCGATCTCCCAAATTTTTCTCTGATCATCCTTTTGCAGAAGCCCCACGGTTTTCATGCTTTTAATTGTTTCCCATACTCTTTGGGAAGCAAAAAGGTTTTTCTGTTCCTTGTCCTTGGGGTTGCCAAAGCCGGTTTCCTCACAGGCGAGCCTTCCCAGCTCTGCCGCGTTTTGCGCAAAGGCATGGCTTACCGCTTCGCAGATGGCATCCAGCTTTTCCTGCGGGAATTTCGCCAACAGCCTTTGGGCTCGTTCCGCCTGCTGCGCTTTCTCTCTTGCCTCCTGCCGGGAGGCTAAATCCCGATCCATGTTTTGATCTCTCCTTTAGATTCACGATTTGAAAGGGAAAATTCCAATTTTTCGGGAAGTTTTCCAATAATGGGTCGTAGGGGAAGGATATATCCGGCCCGTGCCGCACCGTAAATTTGTACGAATTCGCCTTAAATGGCACTGTTTTTCGGACTTTTCCGCCGGGCCGGATATATCCGGCCCCTACAATGGTGCCTCCCAAACTTACAGACAAACCAAAATTTGAACCTCGCCTGAGGCAGATGCCATTATTCTTCCTCTACCGGTCGCGCTGCGATTTCTTCCACGGTGTCCGAAAAAGCCTGACACACCGCCGCGCAGGCAGACTGCGTTCCCGTAAGCAGCCCACCGCCGAAATTTGTCTCCGTGGGCGGGGCGTACAGCTTTACCAAACGCACATCCGCCGCTTTCATCGCCGCATCCAGAGCGGTCATCGCCTCCACCGGGGGAGCGATAAGGTACGCCAAAGGCTGTCCCTCCCGGATTCCTGCTTCCCGGCTTAAAAAGCTCCCGGTTCGGCTGACGGTGTAAGACAAATATGCCAAATCCTTCCGGGCGGCACTTTCCCGAAATCCTACCTCCCCGGAGCGGAGCATGGAAAGAGCCGATTCCATGCCGCTTCGCACCTCCGAAGGCGTAGGCCCTGCCAGAATACCGATGACTTCCCCCGCAAGAGGGGTGGAAGCGTTGACGGCTCCGGCGTAAAGGCTTCTGGCATAAGTCACCTTTACCGTGGAATCCTTGGTGGCTTGGTCTAAGGCAATATAGGTGGCATCGTCACTGTCTGTGGAAAGAAGTCCCAGACAGCGCCACGAGCCCTCCACCCCCAAAGCCTTGCACAGTGCCGGGTCTGCGTTGGGCAGATACCGCAGGCACAATATTTTAACCGGGATCACCCCATTCAATGAAGCCCACCTCCCGGAAGATCCACCCCGGAAGCACCTGCCTTTAAGATTCGCACAAGAAGCTCCGCAATGTGCGCCCCGGCTTCCACGGCGGGAGTGCCTTGGCGGTGGATGTTGGAAACCACAGTGCGCTTGGATTCCGGGATACCTCTGTGGGGATTGAAGGTGATATAAGCGGACATGGACTCGGCAGACACCAGCCCCGGCCGCTCACCCACCAGCATACACACCACCTTACAGCCCGTAATATCCCCCACGGCATCTCCCGCTCCAACTCTGGCATTTTTCACATAGAGGATCTTTCCCAGCTCCATTCCCTGCGCCTTTAAGCCCTGACGGATGGCTTCGGCGCAGTCCATGGCATTGGCTAAAATGGCGGCGCAGGAAAGCCCATCTCCGATCACAAGCTGGATCTGAGGGGCGTGGGGAAGTCCCTGACGGATAGTCTCCCGGTTCTTTTCATCAAAGCCACGCCCCAGATCGGGACGGGTGAGATATTGCTCCCGGCTTTCGCAAAGGGTTTTCACGCCCAAAAGGTTGTTTTTCTCCGCAAACTCCGGCGGGATCTCCGCAAAGACACTGTCCTGGGCGGCGGCGTGGTCTGCCCGGAAGCGGAGCATGGTTGCGGTCTTGTATCTCGCTCCGGCTCTGCCCATTCCCAAGCGTGCAGGGGTCTTTTTCCGCAAGCGGAGGAACCCTTCGGCATTTTGAGGATTCTTCACCAAATAGAGCTGGCGCAGATCCTGGGCGGAAATGTCATCCAGCGATTCACCGTTTTGTCCCGGGTCTGCGGGACGGTACTCACTGCCTTTGACCATGGGCTCTGTTCCCGGCATCATTTCCCGGATGATCCGGGCAATTTCCAGCTTCAATTCTTCCTGGTTCATATTGACCCTCCTTTACAAAAGACATGAGCCATCCCCCGCCTTGGGGGTGAGCCTGCCGTTTTCCACAAAGCCCATATCCTCCAGCCACTTCTGGAAGGGCGGGGTGGCGGTCAGACCGAAGATCTCCCGCAAAGCGGCTGTTTCCCGGAAGCCGGTGGTTTGATAGTTGAGCATAATGTCATCACCATGAGGGATTCCCATGAAGTAGTTGCATCCGGCGGCGGTGAGAAGGGTCGCCAGATTTTCGATGTCGTTCTGGTCTGCCTTCATGTGGTTGGTGTAGCAGGCATCGCAGCCCATGGGAATACCGGAGAGCTTGCCCATGAAGTGATCCTCCAGACCCGCTCTTGTGACCTGCCGGGCATCGTAGAGATATTCCGGGCCAATGAAGCCAACCACCGTGTTGACCAGAAAGGGCTGATACCGCTTGGCGAAGCCGTAGCACCGGGCTTCCATAGTCACCTGATCCGTGTCAAAATGAGCCTCCGAGGACAGCTCCGACCCCTGCCCAGTCTCAAAATACATCACATTAGGCCCTTGGGCGGTGCCGTTTTTTAAGGCGAGATGCCGGGCTTCCTCCAGAGTCGCGCCGCTAAAGCCAAATGCCTCATTGCCCTTCTGACTTCCGGCAATGGACTGGAATATCAGGTCAGCAGGCGCGCCCGCCTTCAGTGCCGCCATCTGGGTGGTCACATGGGCAAGGACACAGGTCTGTGTGGGGATGCTCCACCGCTCCTTCACCTCCCGGAATCGTTCCAAAACCTCCTTCACCCGCTGGGCGGAGTCTGTCACCGGGTTCAGTCCGATGACTGCGTCTCCCGCTCCAAAGGTCAGCCCCTCCAGAGTGGAGGCTAAGATCCCCTCCGGGTCGTCGGTGGTGTGGTTGGGCTGTAAGCGGCAAGAGAGCGTGCCGGGAAGTCCAATGGTGGTGTTGCAGTGGGCTGTTACCCGAATTTTCTTAGCGGCGTAAATGAGATCCAGATTGGACATGAGCTTTGCCACAGCCGCCACCATTTCCGCGGTCAAGCCCCGGCTGAGGCGGTGCAGATCAGCTTCCGTGGTGGTTTCAGAGAGGATATACTCCCGTAGCTGGGAAACCGTCCAGTTGCGGATCTTGTTATATTGGACTTCGTTTACATCGTCCTGAATGATTCTGGTGACTTCGTCCTGTTCATAGGGTACAGCCGGGTTTTCCCGAAGATCGGACAGAAGCAAATGGGATACGACCACCTTTGCCGCCACCCGCTCCTGCGCGGTTTCCGCTGCCAGCCCCGCCAGACGGTCGCCGGTTTTGTCCTCGTTTGCCTTGGCAAGGGCTTCCTTCAAGGTCTTGAATTGATAGGTTTTTCCTAAAAGGCTTGTTTTTAAGATCATGGCTCCACTTCCTTTTGTATAAGCAGTAGAAATAAAATAGTCCCGTTCAAATTTTGGTTTGTCGGGCAGTTTCGGACACCTTCTGTAGGACTGGGGCATGCCCCCGCCCTACGACCGCCTATCGGTAAACCCCCCGATAAATCGGAATTTAATGGCGAATTTCATTGCCCCGCCGACTCAAAAACCAATGTCTTGACTACCACCGGGTACGCCGTGCCTTCTGCCACTGCCGCACCCACATCCAGAAAGCTCTCCCCCTGTACCTTCACACCATCCAGACACATAACCGGTCCATGCAGCCTTGTGGCAAGAGCCTGTCCCATGACCTTTGCCATATCCGTTCCAAACAGCAGAACCCTCGGCTGTGGGAGTCCTTCCAAAGTTCGGCTCAAACGGTCTGCCAGAGAAGAAACTTCCTGAAAGTGTGGGTTTTTCAGCCCCGGTAAAAACACCGCCACAGCACTCTGCTCCCACTGCCGCCGCAGGTTCTGCAGGTGCTTTTCCATCTCCTCTGAGGGCATGGTCTGTTGGCTTTCGTTAAAAATGGCTACCGGGAGATTTTGCACAGGCAGCTTCACATCTCCCCCATAGACCGTACTGCCGGAAAGCTGGGTGCTGTAACAGCCTGCGCCAATGACTGTGGCTCTGATGGTCTGCTCACCCAGAAGATAATCTCCACGGCAAAGGCGGCTGTCACGGATGCTCTTTGCCAGAAGAATCCCAATGTCCCCAAAGGCAAAGGGGTTATCTATATCCGTGTCGATCAGCTCCCCAACTCCCCCGGAGAAGGAAAATACTACATCTTCCGATGGAAGCTCCATGGGGCGATTGGTGATAAGGGAAGCCGGAATCTCTCCGGAGCAAAGACCGCTGCCCTTTTCCAGAGCGTCAGTCAGAATGTGAACCACCGGAGCAAGGGCATCCTCGTCCGCTCTGTCTCCGGGTTTTAAGGCGCACAGCCCTTGGAGAACCGGAGAAACATAGGTGACGACCCCTTTTTCCAGACGGATCAGCCGCCCGCCCACATTAAGACAGCCGGTCGCCTTTATTTCCCCGGCTTCGATCAAAGCCATGTTGGAAGTGCCGCCGCCGATGTCCGTATGCAAAACGGTTTTGCCTGTCTTTTTGGAATAGGCAACTGCCCCAGAGCCCTTCGCCGCCAAAACACTTTCCAGATCCGGGCCTGCCGTAGCCACCACGAACTGCCCCGCAAAGCTTTTTAAGGCGTGAAGCACCTGTCGGGCGTTTTCCTTTCGTGCCGTTTCTCCGGTGATGATGATCGCTCCTGTGGCGACTGCCTCCGGAGAAATGCCTGCGGAGCGGTATTCTTTTTCTGCGATCCGGCGAATTTCCTCCGCATCCAGCATAGTCTCCGACAAAAGTGGCGTAAAATGAATGGGGCTTTGGTATAAAATCTCCCGCTGTCCGATCTCCAGCTCCGGGACGGAATACGCGCTCGCCTTGTTTTCTACAGTCAACCGGGAGACGATAAGCTGGGTGGTGGAGGTTCCCACATCAATGCCCACGGAAAGAAGGCTCTCACCCATGCCCCATGACCTCCTTTATGACCTCCTCCATAAGCCCCCGTGTGGCATCCACCGGGTTGGTTTTACAACAGGGATCTGCCAGTGCCGCTTCCACGATGACCCCCATATTTCGGGTTACATCCTGAGGGCGCACCCCGGCTTCCCCTAAGGTCGAGGGCAGTTTCAGCTCCTTTCGCAGGCGCAGAAGGCTGTTTTTCAGGTTTCGCACCGCTAAGGTGTCCGCCGTACCGGGAAGTCCCGCTTCTCTGGCAATGGCGGCGTACTTGTGCAGTGCGGTATGGGCGTTTACGGAGATAACCGATGGGAGCAAAATGGCATTGAGCCTGCCGTGAGGGACATGGAACTGCCCGCCCAAGGAATGAGACAGGGCATGGCAGATACCAAGACCCGCCTGAGAAAATGCCATGGCTGCCATGGTCGCGGCTTCGTGGATCTCCATGCGGACTGATGGGTCACCCCCAAAGGAGAGGGGTAGTTTTCCGTGAGCAACGCGGAAAGCGCGGGAAGCCAGAGCATCCGTAAGCGTTCCGGCGTTTTTTGCCACTGCCGCTTCCAAGGCATGAGACAGCACATCAAAACCACCGTCGGCAATGAGACTGCGGGGAAGCTTTTCCAGAAGATCACTGTCCAAAATCGCCAGCTTGGGGCGCAGAGCTTCATTGATCAGGGGCTTTTTGATTCCCTCGCTGGTAATAATGGCAAAGTCCGTCACCTCTGCCCC
>JAZNYB010000154.1:0-9795 GCA_045594185.1 Faecousia sp.
GGTAAAAGTTTGATTCTGTTTTACTACCTAAGAATAAAAAACTCACTCAAGAAAATGAGTGAGCAAAGGAAAGTAAAAGTGCCGAGAAATCTAGATTTCTCGGCACTTTTTGGCACCCTGGAGAGGACTCTAACCTCCGACCTGCCGCTTAGGAGGCGGCCGCTCTATACAACTGAGCTACCAGGGCATATACGATACACTTCAAACAAATGACCATTTGCTTTTTTGCAAAGGCGAGCGTTAAAACACCCACTTAGGAGGCGTACGCTCTATCCAGGTGAGCTACGGGGGCAGATTATAAACCGGAGCTGGTGGGGTCGAAACCGTCAGCCCCGGATTTTTATCGTTTGAAAGCTGGGGATATTTTATCCAAGAATCCCGCCGCTGTCAAGTGCGGATGTGAAAGAAATCCTATAGGGTGGCATCGTAAATGGCGTTTTTGGGAAGGGACGTCTCCTTTGCCACCTGACGGCAGGCATCCTTTCGGGAAAGACCCTCCTCCATGAGAGTCAGTGCCCGCTGTGCCGCTTCCTCCAAAGTGCAGACGGGAGCTTCCTCCGGGATCGTGCCTTCTATGATCAGAACAAATTCCCCCTTGGGAGGTGTCTGGGTATACCGCTCAACAGCCTGCCCCAAGGTGGTGCGGATCACTTCCTCATGGAGCTTGGTCAGTTCCCTGCACAGAGAAACACGGCGGTCATCTCCGAAAACAGCAGCCATGTCCGTTAAAGTGTTCAGCAGCTTGTGGGGGGCTTCATAAAAGATCATGGTGCGTGTCTCGCCTTTCAGCGCGCTTAAATGCTCCATGCGGCTCTTTTTCGCGGTGGAAAGGAAGCCTTCAAAGGTGAACCGCCCCGTAGGAAGTCCGGAGATGCTCAAAGCGGTAATGGCGGCACAGGGACCGGGAATGGCGCAGACTGTGATCCCGGCTTCGGCGCACTGGCGAACCAGATCCTCGCCGGGGTCGGAAATGGCGGGAGAGCCCGCGTCGGAAACCAGAGCGCAGTTCTCACCGGCAAGGATACGCTCCACGATGCGGCCGCCCTTGGAGGACTTGTTGTGTTCGTAGTAGCTTACCAAAGGCTTGTGCAGCTCCATGTGATTCAAAAGCTTCAAGGTCACTCTGGTATCCTCGGCGGCAATAAAATCCACCTCGGCAAGTGTTTGCCGGCAGCGGTGGGATATGTCTCCCAGGTTGCCGATGGGAGTGGGAACAAGATAGAGTATTCCAGCCATGGGAGCCTCCTTAATCAATGTGATAGATCCTTTTGTAGTGCTGAGATCGCGCGCCGTTGCTGTCATACAGGCAGACAGGCGGCAGGAAACGAAGCCCCGGTCGCCCACCTCTGCGGCATTGGAGCAGCACAACGGCGGGGGGATCTTCCGGCTTGTGGCATAAGGGCTGCAGGACTTTGGCTTCCAGAGCGTATTGCCGTGCCAGAATTAACAGGTCACTCAACCGCTCCGGCTTATGTACCAAATACAGGTCGCCCCCGGTGGGAAGCAGCCATTTCGCTGCGGCAAATATGTCTTCCAAAGAGCAGGTCAACTCCTGCCGGGCTGTGGCATGAGTTTGGGAGGATGCCCCGGAGGAGAAATAAGGAGGGTTGGACACCACGCATTGAAAGGAGTTTGCGGGAAGCATGGTGCGGATATTACGAATATCTCCCAAAATGCTTTGCAGTCGGTGGGGAAGGCTGTTTCGGGCAATGTTATCCAGTGCCGCTTTGTGGGACGGCTCATGGAGCTCAATGCCCGTAACGGCGCAGTCCGGGTGGATGCCGCAGAGAAGCAGTCCCAGCGCGCCGCTGCCGGAGCCCAGATCGACTACCTGACTGCCGGGACGAAGCCGCACGAAATCAGCCAGTGCCATGGTGTCTGTACTTAAAGGGAAAGAGCCTTCGCCGGGGAGGAAGGAAAGACCTCCGGGGAAGCATTCTGTGTTGTGTTCAGACATAAACTAAAGAATAGTATTTGTAAAGACGGCAGAACCGGTCTTGTGATGAGAAATTTGAAACAGAAGAAAAGGGAACCCTGAGGGCTCCCTTTTTTGGCGATCCAGTCCACAGGGAAGCGGGCTGATGCCTCATGCCGTGCCCCCACAAAAGCGGGGACACGGTGGCAGGTCAATCAGGCCTCTTCGATAGCCTCGTTGGGGCAGCTGTCAACACAGGTGCCGCAATCGACGCACTGATCGGCATCGATAACATACTTATCTTCGCCTTCGGTGATGATACCCATGGGGCAAGCATCGGCGCAAGCGCCACACTTAACACAAGCGTCAGTGATCTTATAAGCCATTACGATTCCCTCCTGTTAGTTTGTTGGCGTGTATGTACCACGCAGTTACATTCTAGCACAGTTTTAAGAAAAAGCAAATAAAATTTCTGGAAACCACACAAAACCTTGCTTTTTTTATCAAATTACCCCAAAGGGGCATTTTAGACTTCTGTATCCCACTGCGTTATTCCGCTTTTGAGGGTATATTCCGGTTTTCCGGCGGATAGAATGCAGTCTGTACCTGATGACCCGGGCAAAAGGAGGGCAAGGTTCATGACATATTACGACAAGCAGGCAAGGCGCACCCTTCTTTTGGCGGCGGGGGAGGCAAGAAGCCTGGGGCACAGCTATGTGGGAAGCGAGCATTTGCTGCTTGCCTTGTGCCGGCAGAAGGAAACCTTTCCGGGAGTGCTTCTTCGCTGCTCCGGGGTAGAGCCCAGCCGGGTGCTGACTCTGGCACTTTCTCTGCGGGGGCGGGGTTCGGCGGGCTTGCCGCTGCCGCAGGGCTTTACCTCCGGCGCGAAGGGCATCCTGCGCCAGGCCGCATGGGAAGCAAGGCACACAGGAAGCAAGCTCATAGCCCCGGAGCATATTTTGTTGGGGATTGCCCGGAGCAAAGGGGCGGCAGCCAGAGAAATTCTGGAGCTGAGCGGTGTGTGCGTGGATGGGATGTTTACCCAAACCGTTGATCGAATCAGCAAAAGCAAAAACGGTGAAATTGGAAAGGAGCGGAAGGAAAACTTGAAGCTGTTGGAGCAATTCAGTGAGGATCTTATGGAAAAGGCTGCCACCATGGAGCCGGTGGTGGGACGGGACAGGGAAATTGAAGCGGTCATGGGCATTTTGTGCAGAAAGAATAAGAATAACCCTGCCCTTGTAGGCGAACCGGGGGTGGGAAAAACAGCCATTGCGGAAGCTCTGGCGCAGAGAATGGTTGCCGGACGGGTGCCGGTGCAGCTTCGGGGGAAACGGCTTCTCAGTCTCAATATGGCGAGCCTTGTGGCGGGGACGAAATATCGGGGAGAATTTGAGGAGCGGGTGCGGGATCTTTTGCAGGAGATCCGCAGAGCGGGAAATGTGATCTTATTTATAGACGAAATGCACACCATCATCGGAGCCGGCGCGGCGGAGGGGGCGATCGATGCCGCCAATATCCTGAAGCCGGCATTGGGCAGAGGAGAGCTTCAGGTCATGGGAGCTACGACTCTGACGGAGTACCGCAGATATATTGAAAAAGACCCCGCTCTGGAACGGAGATTCCGCCCGGTCATGGTAAATGAACCGGACAGGGAAGGGACTTTGGCGATCCTCCGGGGTATCCGGGAGGGCATGGAGCGGCATCATCACATGAAGATCACCGATGAAGCGCTGGTTGCCGCCGTGGATCTGTCTACCCGGTATCTTCCGGAGCTGTTTCTCCCGGATAAGGCGATCGACCTGCTGGATGAAGGCGCGTCCAGAGCCCATTTGGAGGAAATGCGAACCGGGAAGGGCTCATATGAACAGGAAAAAGAAGTGCTGGAGCTGGAATTAAGCGATGCGGTTCGGGACAGCCGTTTTGAGAAGGCGGCTGGGCTGCGGGAAAAAATGCAGAGGATGCTCAGCCGGGGCGGGGACAGCCGCCGGGGGAAGACGGTGACGGCGCAGGACATTGCCGGGGCGGTATCCGCGCGGACAGGGATACCGGTGGGAAGCCTTGCCATGGAGGAGCGGCAAAAGCTGCTGGGACTGGAGGATGCCCTCAGCAAGCAGGTCGTAGGTCAGCCCTCCGCTGTGGCGGCGGTGACTTGCGCGGTGAAGCGGGGCAGAAGCGGACTTGGGGATGGAAACCGCCCTGTTGCCAGCCTTTTGTTTACCGGACCCACAGGTGTTGGAAAAACAGAGCTATGCAGAGCCTTGGCACAGGAGCTTTACGGAAGCAGGGATGCCATGGTGCGCCTGGATATGACAGAGTATATGGAAAAGCACGCCGTTTCCCGACTGCTGGGTGCGCCTCCCGGTTATGTGGGCTATGAGGAAGGGGGACTTCTCACGGAGAAGGTGCGAAGAAAACCCTATTGCCTGGTGCTGTTTGATGAAATCGAAAAGGCGCACCCGGATATATGCGGTATCCTTTTGCAGATCATGGATGACGGCGTTCTCACGGACAGTCAGGGACGGAAGGTGAATTTCAAAAATACCATCATTGTCATGACCTCCAATTTGGGCGGCGAAAAGAAGGATGCAGATGGGCTGGGCTTTGCTCCCTGCAACCGGACAGACCGGGTGCTTGCCTGCCTGAAGGAACGCTTCACCCCGGAGTTTTTGGGGCGAATCGACAAAGTGGCGGTGTTTTCCTCTTTGGGACAGGAGAATTTGACACAAATTGCCCAAAATCAGTTGAATGCCCTGACAAATCGGGGAGCGGGAAATGGGATCAGGCTGCGCTTCGCCCCGGAAGTACCCGGCAGGCTTGCGGCAAAATGCGGTTCAGCGGGGGCGAGACAGATCCGGAAGAATCTGCAAAATCAGATCGAAAACCCCTTGTCTCAGTTTTTGCTTTTGAATCCACCGGGAGAAAAGCGTGTTTTTATAAGCTGGGAAGGGGAGAAGCCGGCGTTTTCTCTGGAGCGGTGTCGCTAGAGATTTGAGCCGGGGAGATCACAGGCGGAGTCCGAAAGGGTTCCGCCCTTTTTTCGTGAGATATATACGAACAAATGTCTGAAACGACTGATTTGCAGGAAAAAGATGGTAAAAATCCAAAAAATATTTTTATTTTTTTCATAAAACAGATTGATTTTTTTGTCAGTGGAGGTTATACTACTACCAGATGGAGAAAATGTGTAGGAAAGTGGAGCAATGTGGAGCGAGGTGAGGGAGAATGATCGGTAAGTATGCGGCAAAGGTAGATGACAAGGGCAGATTGTTTGTCCCTGCCAAGCTGCGTGGGGAGTTGGGTGAGGTCTTTTATGTGACCGTGGGTTTCCATGGAACCTGCCGCTGCCTGACTGCCTATACCAAAGAAGGATGGGAAGCCTTAAGCGAGAAATACAACGGAATGTCTCTGTCTCAAAAATCCGGACCCATTGGTGTGATCTTCTCCAATGCGGTGGAATGTGTGCCGGACAAGCAGTATCGTTTTCTATTAAGCGGAAATCTGTTTCGCTATGCGGGGATCGACCGGGATGTGGTGATCGTCGGGCAAGCGGGGCAGGCTGAAATTTGGGATTCCGATGCTTATGCCCGGTTCGAGGAGGAAATGCTGACACCGGAAAAACTTTTGGCTTCTCTGGAGGAAATTGGATTATAATGGAATTTGTACATAAATCCGTCCTTTTGGACGAGTGTATTGAAAATCTGAATATTCGTCCAGATGGGATCTATGTGGACGGAACGCTGGGAGGAGCGGGTCATTCTTTTCAGATCGCAAAGCGGCTCACCACAGGCAGACTGATCGGTGTTGACCGGGATCAGGTGGCACTCGCAGCGGCTTCAACCCGGCTGGCTTCCTGCATGGATCGGGTGACTTTGGTTCACTCCAATTTTCAGGAGCTTGCGGGGATTTTAGACAGCCTGCATATTCCGCAGGTGGATGGGATCTTGCTGGACTTAGGCGTATCGTCTCCTCAGTTGGATGATGGCAGCCGGGGCTTTTCCTATATGGCTGACGCTCCTTTGGATATGCGCATGGATCGAACCGCAGGGCTTACGGCTTATGAGGTGGTAAACACCTGGCCCAGAGAGGAGCTTCGCCGCGTTTTGTATGACTACGGCGAGGAGCGTTATGCCCCTCAGATCGCCTCCGCCATAGAGCGCAGACGACAGGAAAGACCTGTTGAGACGACTCTGGAATTGGTGGATATTATTCGCTCTGCCATGCCCCCTCAGGCGTTGCGGGAAAAGCAGCACCCGGCAAAGCGCAGCTTTCAGGCGATCCGCATTGCGGTAAATGACGAGCTGGCTGCCGTGGAAAGGGTCATGGTAGATGCCATCGCCCGCCTTGCGCCGGGAGGAAGACTTTGTGTCATCACCTTCCATTCTCTGCAGGATCGGATCGTGAAAAGCGCGATGCAGGCAGCGGCGAAGGGCTGTACCTGCCCACCGGAGTTTCCTGTGTGTGTCTGTGGGAAGAAGCCGCTGGTGAAGATCATTTCCCGAAAGCCCATTGTCAGCGGCCCTCAGGAATTGGACGAAAATCCCAGAGCCAGAAGCGCGAAGCTTCGTGTGTGTGAAAAGCTCTGAATTGGTAAACCATAGGCGACTGTTTTGCGACGGTTGCCTTTTGGGTATATTTTGGTTGTTTGACTCATAGATTCTCACATGGGTGTACAGGCTCCGGGCGTTCTTCTCTGTCCGGGAACGTGCCTGACCCAAATTCAGGGAACACCGGGTGGTGCTATGAGATCGAAGCCCCAAAAACCGAATCAACATAAGAAACCTGATACCCCGCCCCGGGACAGGATCCGGGCTGACCGGGGGATGCTGGGCCGCACCGGAATTGTTCTGATCCTGTGCGGCGTTGTCGCCTTTTTGCCGGTGATCGCAATGCTGGCAAATCTGATGCTGGTGCATCACGAGGAATATACGAAGCTTGCTCTGGACAACCAAACAAGAATGACTGCCATTACAGCCTCCAGAGGGACGATCTACGACCGCAATATGAATATTATGGCGGTGTCCACCAGTGTTGAGAATGTCTATTTGAATCCTCTGGAGCTGCGGGACAATGCGGCGGATTTGGAGCTGGTGGCAGATTTTTTGGGCAGACTTCTGGAAAAGTCTCCCCAATGGATCCGGGAGCAGGCAGGAGATACCTCCATGCGATACAAGATGATCGCAACGAAGCAGCCCAGACAGATCACGGATCAGATCCGGACATTTATCAATGAAAATCAAGTTTCAGGTATCCACCTTGAGCCGGATTCCGAAAGGGTCTATCCCTATGCCACCCTTGCGGCGCAGCTTATTGGATTTACCAATGCCAGCAATCAGGGGGCAGAGGGGATCGAAGCCCGGTATAACAGCCTGCTGGAGGGGACTTCCGGAAAGGTCATTACCACCAAAGGCAATTATGAGACGGAAATGCCATATTCCTACGAACAGTATTACGAGGCATCCAATGGCAACAGCATCGTCTTAACCATTGACACCACTGTCCAGGCTTATTTGGAGAAAAATATGCACTCTGCCGTCAGTAAGTACGATGTGCAAAACGGTGCCTTTGGACTTGTAATGAATGTAAAGACCGGGGAAATTCTGGCGATGGCGACCTTGGGGAACTACGACCCTAACAATTATCTGGAGATCGCCGATGCCAATACCCTCTCCATGCTGGAAGAAATGAAAGCTGCCTATGAGCTTCAGCAAAAAGGAACGGAGGGTTACGAAACCGCAAAGGGTGCTTACACCAAAGCCCTGACGGAAGCCCGCCTTGCCCAGTGGCGCAACCGGGTGGTATCCGATGGCTATGAGCCGGGGTCTACCTTTAAGATCATCACCATGGCGGCAGCCATTGAAGAAGGAACGACCACGGTAAAGGATTCCTTCTACTGCTCCGGGCAGAAAATGTTTGAAGGGCGGTCGAAGCCACTGCACTGCTGGCAGCACAGCGGTCACGGCAGTCAAACCACCTTTCAGGCATTGCAAAATTCCTGCAACATCGCCCTTGCCAACATCGGCTTAAAGCTGGGCGGGGAAAAATTCTACCAATACGCCAAGAGCTTCGGTATTATGGAAGCTACAGGCGTGGGACTTTCCGGGGAATCCTCCGGGGTGTTCTTTGACAAGGAAACCATTACCAATCCCAAGGCTTCCGGCTACGACGCGGCGGTGATCGCGTCCTCCTTTGGGCAGACCTTTACGGTAACGCCCATACAGCTTGTAAGAGCGATCTCAGCGGTGGTCAACGGCGGCTACCTCATGCAGCCTTATGTTGTCAGCGAGGTTTTGGATGCCGAGGGAAATACCATAGAGAAGAAAGAGCCCACCGTGGTGAGGCAGGTCATAAGCAAGCAGACCAGCGACATTATGCGGGAAATGATCCTTTCCGTTGTGGAGGAAGGTACTGCCAAAAACGCCAAAATTGCGGGCTATTCCATCGGCGGAAAGACCGGAACAGCCGAGAAAACAGGCAAAAAGGACGAAAGTGGGCAGTTAATTACGGATAAAATCGTTTCATTTGTGGGGATTGCGCCCATGGATGATCCGGAGTATATTGTTCTGGTGGCTCTGGATACCCCATCAAGGGAGACGGGGATCTATATTTCCGGCGGTGTCATGGCGGCACCAACGGTTCGGGGTGTTTTTGAGGATATTCTGCCTTATTTGGGCGTGGAAAGAGATTATACCAATGTGGATATGAGCAATGTGGAGGTCGCCATGCCTTCCCTCGTGGGGCTTTCCGAGAAGGAAGCGGCAAAGGCTCTTGGGGAAAGCAGCCTGACCTATCGTGTGGTGGGGCAGGGAACGACTGTCACCGGGCAGATTCCCATAGCGGGAAGCAGCCTGCCCGGAAGCTCTCAGGTCATTTTGTACATGGGGGAGGAAACGCCCAAAGAGCTGACCACCGTGCCGGACTTTAAGGGGATGACCCTCAGTCAGGCGAATCATGCCGCTGCCAACGCGGGTCTGTATGTGCTGGTCAAGGGCGTGTCCGGGGAAAATTACCATATTGTGGCAACAGATCAGAATATTGCTGCCGGGTTACAGGTCGCTCCGGGGACAACCATTGAGGTGGAATTTACGGATCAGACCGCCCGGGATTGATATAGAAGAAAAGGAGTGGCTGCTATGAAGCTGCTGGAACTCTTAAATGGAATGGAATATACGCTCTGCGGCGTTGCGGATATGGAGATCACCGGGGTGGCTTACGACTCTCGGAAGGTAGCTCCCGGCAATATTTTTGTAGCCATCTCCGGCTTTGCCACAGACGGAAACCGCTATATCCCCAAGGCGTTGGAGCTGGGGGCTTGTGTGATCGTGACGGATAAAAAGCCGGAAGGGGAAGTACCCCATGTTCTGGTGCCCTCTGCTCGGCTTGCTCTTGCAAAACTGGGCGCAAACTGGTATGACCATCCGGCGGAAAAGCTGACTATGGTGGGCGTTACGGGAACCAACGGCAAAACTTCCGTGACCTATCTTCTGAAATCTGTTTTGGAACAGGTGACCGGGGAAAAGGTAGGGCTTGTGGGAACGATTCAGAATATGATCGGTGAGCGGGTGCTCCCCACGGAACGCACAACCCCGGAGAGTTTTGAGCTGCAAGGTCTGCTGGCATCCATGGTGGACGCGGGCTGCAAATATGTGGTCATGGAGGTTTCTTCTCACGCTCTGGCTCTGGACAGAGTTGGAGGTATCCATTTTCACTCTGCCGCCTTTACCAACCTCACAGAGGATCATTTGGATTTCCACAAGACAATGGAAGCCTATTGCGATGCGAAAGCGGAGCTGTTTGCAAGATGCGATACGGCAGTTGGTAACGGTGACGATCCTTGGTTTGATCGGATGTTCCAAAAGACAGCCTGCCCGGTGCTGACC
>JAZNYB010000155.1:0-13602 GCA_045594185.1 Faecousia sp.
GATCCGGGCAAAGGCATCGAGTGCTATGAAGCCCTCACCCAAACAGGCGTGACGATCCTTATGAGAGCCCAGAGGATTTTTTGAATCATTGATGTGCAGAGCTTTCAGCTTGTCTATGCCGATGATCCGGTCAAAATCCTCCAAAATGCCCTCTAAATTGTTTGCGATATCGTACCCGCCGTCCCAAATGTGGCAGGTATCCAGACATACTCCCAGACTGTCCGTGGGAACAGCCTCCAGGATCATGGCCAGTTCTTCAAACCGACCGCCGATTTCGCTGCCCTTTCCTGCCATGGTTTCCAGCAGAACTGTTACTGGCAGCTTGTCCCTGAGTGCTTTTTCCAGAGCGGCGGCAATTTGACTGATGCCGGTCTGCAGACCTTGTCCCACATGACTGCCGGGGTGGAAATTATAAAGGTTTCCCGGAATCATAGAAACCCTTTCCAGATCTTCCCGCAGAACCTTGGCTGCAAAGTCTCTGGCTTCGGGTTCCTTTGTGCATAGGTTCATGGTATACGGCGCATGGGCGACTAAAGGACCAAAACCAAAATCAGACATTTTTTCCGAAGCCCTGAGAGCATCTGTCTTGTCAGGAGCCTTTGCCTTGCTGCCCCTTGGATTGCGGGTGAAAAACTGAAAAGTGTCAGCACCGATACTGCGGGCAGTTTCCACCATGGAACTGTAGCCCTTTGAAGCGGATAAATGACAGCCGAAATATGGCACAGGAAAGCCCCCTCTCATTTTGTGTGTTTATTATAACATTTTTTCCCAAATCCCACAACGACAATATTCCATTTTTTGCCGCCGTGTGGTATATTGGACGAAAAGGAGTTGATCATATGGCAAGAACAGAGGGGCAAAAGCTGACCCTGCTTTACATTAAGGATTATCTGGAACGCAACTCCCACGAGGAGCATCCTGTATCGTCACAAGAGCTGATGGAGCATCTTGCAGGCAAGGGAATCACTTGTGACCGCAGAACCATCTATTCCAATGTGCGTGCCTTGCAGGAATTTGGCATGGATATTGTGAACTGCAAGGGAGCGAAGGGCGGCTTTTATGTAGCTTCCGGCACGTTCCAGACCCCGGAATTAAAGCTGCTCATTGATGCCGTACAGTCAGCCCGTTTTCTTACCCAGAGGAAAAGCCGTGAGCTGACCAAAAAGCTAATGGGACAGTGCAACCGCTACGACGAAAGCCTTTTGGGACGGCAGGTGGTAGTACCGGGCAGGGCCAAAAGCATGAACGAGAGCATTTATTATAACATTGATGCCATACAGGAAGCCATTGTAAACAATCGAAAAATCTCTTTTCAATATTTTGATTGGAATACGGAACACAAGCAGGTTTTCCGTCCCGGTCCTTATGAAGCCAGTCCTTACGCTCTGTGCATGGACAGCGAAAACTACTACCTGCTCGCTCACTCTGACCGCCATGGTGTTACCCATTACCGGGTGGACAGAATGATGAAGATCGAAAAGCTGGAGGAGAAACGAACACCATGTCCGGAGCTTTCAGGTCAAGCATTGAAGCATTATGGGCAAAAGATGTTCCAAATGTTCTCAGGAGAAACGGAGCGGGTGAAAATACGAATGGTCAACCGTTTTGCGGGAATCGTTTTTGACCGTTTTGGGGAAGATACTATGCTGATTCCCGATGGGCAGGAGCATTTTGTGTTTACCGCTGATGTGGCTGTTTCACCCATGTTTTTAAGTTGGGTTATGGGTTTTGGCAAAGAAGCGGAAATCGTATATCCGGAGTGGGTGAGAGCTGCTTGTGCGGATCTGTGCAAAGAAATTTTATCCCAGTACGAGTAAGAATAAAAAATCCCCTTGGGTGAGGGCTTGCTTGTGACCCTGCGTAATGTGCTATCATTTGGGGTGACAGGAGGTGAAATGCTATGTCAAAATACACAACAGGAGAGATTGCCAAGCTCTGCGGCGTATCTGTCAGAACGGTGCAGTATTATGATACCAGGGGGATTCTTGTCCCCAGTGAACTGTCAGAGGGCGGTCGCCGGCTTTATTCGGAGGATGATTTGAAGCGAATGCGGATCATTTGCTTCCTCCGTGAGGCGGGTGTGCCCATTAACAGCATCAGCGAGTTGTTTGCCGATGAACACCCCGAAAAGATCATTTCTATTCTGCTGGATCAGCAGGAACAGACACTTCGGGAAGAAATCACTGAGGGACAGAGAAAACTGGGAATCATAGAGTCGATCAAGCGGGAACTGAACGAGGTGGAAAATTTCTCCGTTGAATCCATCGGCGACATAGCGTTCATTATGAAAAACAAAGATAAGTTAAGAAAAATGCGTTGGCTTTTGGTGCTTACGGGCATTCCCGTGACTGCGCTGCAATGGACAGCTATCGTCTTGTGGGCTACCCGTGGTATTTGGTGGCTCTTTGCTGCCTGGGTTTGTGTGGCAGTGCCGTGGGGAATATGGGTGTCGATCTACTATTATAAGCATGTGGATTATATCTGCCCTGAATGCCACGAGGTATTTAGACCACGGTTCAAAGAAATGTTTTGGGCATACCACACCCCGAAAATGCGCCGCCTGACCTGCCCGAAATGCGGTCGTAAGGGCTTGTGCGTGGAAGTGTATGCTGAAAAGGAAGGGGCAAACAATGGCTAAATTCAAAAAACCATTCTTGTTCGCCCTCTGCCTTTTGCCCATTGCCATGGTTGCGGGCATCTTTGTAGGCTATTATCAGCTTGACATCCTTCCGGATGAGGTTATGGATGAATTTGCTGCCCAGGTGGGAGATTCCCGTATTTTGATCGTGGTCAGTGCGGTGCAGACCGCTGGCTACGCATTATTCTGCGGATTTTTTGGTTACATTCTTGCTGATAAGCTGGGACTTTGGAAACCTATACGAGTTGAGAGAAATAGTCTGCTTGTAACTCTGGCTGTTTCCGTAGTTGGCGGAATCGTGTTCAGCCTTGACCATTGGGTATTTGGCAGTATGATTGATGGAGTGCAATCCGCCAACACCGGCAGCCTGACTGTCAGCGGCGTAATTGCCTCCGTGCTCTATGGCGGCATCATCGAGGAAGTCATGCTGCGGCTATTCTTCATGTCACTGATTGCATTTGTTTTTTGGAAGCTGTTCCGCAGAAAATGCAGCCGTGAAAATATCCCGGCAAGCATATTTGCGGGGGCAAATATCGTAGCGACCATGGTTTTTGCGGCAGGACATTTACCTGCAACCGCTGCAATCTTCGGGGAACTGACACCGTTGCTTTTGTTCCGCTGCTTCCTTCTTAATGGCGGTTTCGGGCTGATCTTTGGCTGGCTTTACCGCAAATATGGTATTGTCTATGCTATGACCGCACACGCACTGTTTCATGTTGTAAGCAAGCTTATCTGGTTTATTTTTGTATGAGAGCAAAGTAACATGGAGGTTGTGAACAAATAAGGAAAGGGACACCTTCCTAAATGGAGGGTGTCCCCAATTTTTAGCAGTTTTCAGCTTACAGACGGTTAATGGCAGCTTGAATACGCTGGCGGCTTCTTTCCTCGCCCAGAATCACCATAACGGTGTACAGGTCGGGGGAGTTGGTCTTTCCGGTGAGAGCGATACGCAGGAATGTGCTGATATCCGCAACAGAGCCGGGCCATGCGGTGGGATCCTGCTTGTAGAGCTTCATATTGCTGGTAAAGCCCAGACTTTCAGCCAGAGCCTTTACCTTGTCGAACCATGTGGCAGCATCATCTGCCGGGTCATAGGTCTTCAGGAATCCATCAAGGGCTGCCTTTACAGTTTCAGAAGCGAAGCCCTCGGGGAAGGCTGCATCCTTGTCAAAGAAACGGTCATAGAAGAATCCCATGTAAGGTTTTGCTTCCTTCAGGGTGGCGAGATCCTTTCTGGGCTTCTTGCCGCCTCTGCCAATGGCAAAAATGGATTTGGCATAGGCAGGATCAGCAGCCAGTGCATCTGCAAATTCCGGGTCAAACTCTCGGGCATACTCCAAAGTCAGATCGTACACCTCATCGGCAGACATGACAGAAATCACATTTTTGGATACATCGCACAGCTTGGCGTAGTCAAACAGAGAGCCGGCGGGATTCAGCTTCTTGGGGGAGAACTTAAAGGTCGTAGCATCGGCATCGGGATTTGCTCTGCGCCAATCCTCAAAGTTGGAGTTCAGGACAGTCATCAGGTACTCATACACGGCCTTAACAGGGAAGCCCTCAGCCTTGTAGTAGGTCAAAGCAAGCTCGGGGTCTTTCCGCTTGCTCAGCTTTCGCTTGGAAGTGCCGTCCATTTTCATCAGAGGCCCGATGTGGACATATTTGGGCAGCTTAAAGCCGAGAGCCTGGAACAACTGGATATGGAAGGGGAGACTGGGCATCCATTCATCCCCACGAACCACATGGGTGGTACGCATGAGGCGGTCATCCACAGCATGAGCAAAGTGATAGGTGGGGATACCGTCGGATTTCAGAAGCACCTGATCGATGTCATTTTCCGTGATGGCAAGTTCCCCCTTGACCAGATCATTATACTTGAATTTGTTTTCAATAGAGCCGGTGGAGCGGAAACGCAGAACCCAAGGCATCCCGGCATCAAGCTGTGCCTGAATGTCCTCAATGGGACGGTCACGCCAGAGAGCGAAGCTGCCATAGTAGCCAAAGTTTAACTTCTGTTCTTCTTGCGTTTGCCGCATTTGGGTCAGTTCTTCTTCTGTGCAGAAGCAGGGATAGGCTTTGCCCTCCTGTACCAGCTTTTTGGCAAAAACATGGTAAATGGAGGCTCTCTGCCTTTGACGGTAAGGACCGTAGTTGCCAAAGTCACCATCGACTACAGCACCTTCATCAAAGTGGATGCCATAATGCTTCAGAGTGTTGATCAAAACTTCAACCGCTCCGGGTACTTCCCGCTTGGCATCGGTGTCTTCCACACGCAAAAACAGGACACCACCGCTTTGATGAGCCATGCGCTCGGAGATCAAGCCTTGAACCAAATTGCCCAGATGGACAAATCCTGTGGGACTGGGTGCCATGCGGGTGACCACCGCACCTTCGGGGAGATTACGCAGGGGATAACGGGCTTCTACATCCTCGGGAGTTTCCTTAACCCCGGGAAATAAAAGTTCTGCCAAATATTGATAATCCATGCTGAAATACCTCTTATTTTTCTATTTATTGTTGATTGTTATATTTTTCCAGAGCCAGAGCCAACAGATCCATGGCCCGCTCCAAGTCCTCCTCGTTGATGACATAGGCGATGCGTACCTCGTTGACCCCTTTGCCGGGAGTTTCATAAAAGGGTGCGCCGGGGGCAAACATAATGGTTTCGCCGTTGTCTTCAAACTCAGTCAGCAGCCAGTACTGGAACTTGTCGGAATCGTCTACAGGCAAGGAAACCATCATATAGAACGCACCGGTAGGCTCGGTAAACTTCACACCGGGAATCTGAGCCAGCTTCCGTGACAACACATCTCTGCGGTGACGGTATTCCTCCTTGCACTCCTTAAAGTAGGAGAAGTCTACACTGTACAGGGCAGCAGCGCCTACCTGATCCAGGGTAGCAACAGACAGACGGGACTGGCAGAATTTCAGCACAGCCTGCTGAAGCAGCTTGTTCTTGGTGATAACGCAGCCAATACGGGCACCGCAGGCGGAGAAGCGCTTGGAAGCGGAGTCGATGAGTACCAGATTTTCTGCGATGTCGTCAAACTGACCCATGCTAAACAGCTCGTCAGATTCGGTGTAGCAGAATTCACGATAAACCTCGTCAGCAATGAGGAAAATGTTATGCTCCTTGGCAACATCAGCGATCATGCGCATTTCCTCTTTGGACAGCACCACGCCTGTGGGGTTGCCGGGGTTCACGATCAGGATAGCTCTGGTGTTCTGGGTGATGAGACGCTCCAACTTTTCCCGGTCTGCATAGCGGTAGCCGTTTTCTGCCTTGGTGGGCAGGGCACGGACAATACCGCCGGCGGCATGGACAAAGGTGGAATAGTTGGGATAGAAGGGCTCAGGGATTATAACCTCCGTGCCGGGGTCAAGAATAGACAGGAAGGTAAAGAGCAATGCCTCGCTGCCACCGGTCGTGATCAAAATGTCATTGTTATCCAGATGGATCTGCATTCGGTTGTAATAGCTCTGAATTGCTGCGATCAGGGTAGGAATTCCGGGAGAGGGGGCATAGGACAGGGTCTTTTCACGATAGTTCATCACAGCCTCATAGAATGCGGGCGGTGTGGGCAGGTCGGGCTGACCCATGTTCAGCTTATAGATCTTGAGGCCACGGTTCTGTGCTGCCACCTCATAGGGGTGGAACTTGCGCATGGGGGAGGGGAAGCAACGGTTTGCATTGATGGAAATCTGCATTTTTCATTACCTCGAATCCTGTGTATTTTTTGAGCTATGGTGTATATTGCTTAGTGAGCCGGATCACCTCAGAACTCAGCAAGCACAGCGCGATTAGGTTGGGTATTGCCATCAATCCATTGACAGCCTCAGCCGTAGACCACACCAATGCAGGAGAAACAACAGAACCCAGTACCGTAGTCAGAGCATGGAGCATTGGAAACAGACGGTCTGTTTTATTCCCGAAAAGGAACTGGGCGCACCGCATACCGTAAAGTCCCCAGCCTAAAATGGTTGCAAAGGCCAAAAGTGCCATAGACACAGCCAGAAATACAGTGACCCATGATCCGTAGACAGAAGAAAAGGCGGCTGCAGTCAGCTCTGCTCCTGCGCTTGTGCCGTAAGGAATGTCTACGGGGGAAGTAAGAATTACCAACGCTGTCATGGTGCAGATTACAATGGTATCCACAAAAACCTCGAAGATACCCAGCAGCCCCTGACGGGCTGGGTGATCAGTATTAGCGTTGGCGTGGGCAATGGAGGCTGTGCCCATGCCGGCTTCGTTGGTGAATACACCTCTGGAAACACCGATCCGCAGGGAGATGAAGGCAGAGCCTACCACACCGCCGGTAAAAGCGGAAGGGGCAAATGCGCCTTGAAAAATGGAAGCGATGGCACAGGGGAGTGCTGCCCAATTATGAATCAGGACACCGAAGCTCAGGGCGATGTAACCCAAACAAACCGCAGGAATCAAAAGCTCTGCCACAGAGCAGATCCTCTTTGCGCCACCGCAGACCACCAAAGTGACCAAAATACCCATAATAATTCCCGCGGCAAGGCGAAAACTGCCGCTTGGGGCAAGACCAAAAAAGGGAAGAGCTTCCCCTATTGCGGAAACAGCAGTAGAAACCTGTGTTGCGTTGCCAACGCCAAAAGCGGCAATAATACCAAAAATGCAGTAGACAGGGGCGAGAAATCGAAGCCGGGGATTCAAACCGTCCCGGATAAAATACATGGGGCCGCCAAGCTTTGATCCATCCGGTGCGGTTTGCCGATAACGTACAGCTAAGACAACTTCAGCATATTTCAGCGCCATGCCCAGTATAGCCGCGATCCACATCCAAAATACAGCCCCCGGGCCACCGATGGCAACGGCTCCCGCGACACCGGCAATATTTCCTGTACCAACGGTTGCCGCCAGAGCGGTGCAAACTGCCTGAAAGGGTGAAACGCCGGATTGGGAAGGACGGCGCAGACTGCGAGCCGTTTCCTTCAGCGCAAGAGGCAAGCGGCGAATCTGAATAAATCCGGTAGCCAGTGTGAACATCAGCCCAACACCAAGGATGCACACCAAGGCAGGGAAACCCCATACAAACTGATTAACAGTATCGACAAAATGATTTGCAGCTTTCATCATAAACAGTCTCCTACAGAATAACATTTTTCAGTTCTGTTTTCAAGAGCGGCGGGGCATATCAATAGAAAAAAGTAAAAAAGAGCAATACGGAATGTGGTTTTCCGCTTGCTCTTTTGTAAGATATTCATTTCCACTGTGCCCATATTTCAGGGTAGTAGCCGCAGGTAGCTTGTTTTCCGTTTCGGACGATGGGAGTTCGCATCAGCTTGGGATTGTCAAACACCTTGTCCTCTTTTGTCCGAATATCGTCAGTATATTTCAGGAGAAGCAGATCCGGATCTTTGCTGTCCCAGTTAATGAGCTTGTCGATGCCACCCAAAGCTCTGAGAACGGAATCAAATTCGCCCCCGGACATTCCGTAGCGGATCAGGTCAATGCGCTGATAGGGGATACGCCGCTCCTTGAAATATCGTTCAGCCTTTTTGGTATCAAAGCACTTTCCGGTGCCGAAAATCTGAATGTTCAATATTCTACCTCCATGAGAGTCAATCCCTGCGGGGGGACGGTATAGCCGGCCATAGCCCGGTTCTCGCTTTCAAAAATTCCGGGGATGTCCGCAGGGGTTAGGCGGGACTGCCCGACCTCCAGCAGTGTGCCGGTAATAATGCGGGCCATGTTATATAAGAAGCCATCAGCACGGATACGCACCTGAATTTCATTTCCAACAGGTTTTATATCCAGACTGTAAATGGTACGAACTGTGGATTTGTTGAATTTTTTGTTGGAACAAAAGGCTCTGAAATCGTGGGTTCCCGTAAAATGGGCTGCAGCCTTCTGCATTGCTTCAAGATTTAATGGCAGTTCCATCGAATATACATAATTGCGGATAAAAACGCAGGGGGCAGTTGATGTCCAGAGCCGATACACATAGGTTTTTGCCTTGGCGTTGTAGCGGGCGTGGAACCGGGGTTCAGCATCCTCACAGGATAATATGCCGATGTCCGCGGGTAAATACTTCCGAAGATTTGCCAATATTTCTTCCGGGGGCATAGGGCTTTTGCAATGAAAATTGGCGACCTGCCCTTCTGCGTGAACTCCCGCATCGGTGCGCCCGCTTCCAATAATTTCTATGGATTCGTTCAGAAAGCGGCTTAAGACAGTCTCCAGCTTTCCCTGAATGGTGTTGTCCGAATTGGCAAGTCTTTGCCAGCCCCGATAGCGAGTGCCGTCGTAAGCCAAAACCAGCTTAATATTCCTCATACATTTCCAATTCCTCTCTTGCCTCCCTCTCGCTGTCCGCTGAAAACAGAAACCGTCCCTGAGGGTCGTATACCTGAACATGGTCACAAATATATCGGATAGAATACATAACGATCACCCTTTGGTTCTTTGATGATCTCATTGTATTCTAATTTAGGTGCAATAAGATGTACACTTAAGTCTTGAAAATCAAGTCGGAACAACAGACCGGGACAGCGAAGCCCCGGTCTGTATGGTTTCGATTTACTGCCACTTTGCGGTCAGCACCTGATTTTTCTCAGCTATGGAGTCTACGGTAATTTCCTCACCATTATTATTGAACCAACCCACAAAGGTTTTGTCGGAAGCGCAGGGGACAGGTGTGGTATCCCCTCCCGGCAAACCGTTAATCGGTGTCCAAACCGGGCTGAGCAGTGTTCCGTAAGCAAGCCCACGGATGTAATAATCCACGGCATCATCGTAGCCGCTGCCATTACTGCCAACAGTGAGATAGCTCCCGTTTCCTTTGTATCTGGCGTAGCAGAAGTTGGCATTATCCGCATCGGTGGCATAGTCGGCATACAGGAAGATAGAGGCTTCAATGATCCTTCGTTTGCAGGTTCCGGGAGCGACACTTCCTCCGACTCTGCACCAGGAACCCATGGCATCCATCAACTCTAAGTCTGTGTAGCCGCCCTCATATTCCTTCGTTCCCGCAAGGCAGCGGCTCAGCTTGTAGGATTGGCTTGTCCATGCGGCACCCAGATTGAAGGTAAAGCTGACCAGAGAATCAAATTGGTTCTGAGAAAACTCCAGACCGTATTTACTTTCAAATTTAGCAACGGATACTTCATAGTCAGTGGCAAGTTCTTCCAAAAGAAGGATCTCGCCTTCTTCTTCCGTAAGATTAAAATACTTATCCGCTATTTTGCTGTAATCGCTGTATTTGGTGCAACGATTGCCTTCGTCGTCCCGGCAGCAAATGCCATAACCAACAGTCCACTGACCGTAGTCCCAGTAGGGTTCTTCGTCAAAGCCTTCCCGGAGTTTGATAAATTCAACAATGTCGTAGCTGGCACGACCGTAGGGATTGTCATCTTCCTCAGGGGTAGTCGGCTCGGTGGGATCTTCGGGTTCAGTAGGATCCTCCGGCTCTGTAGGAGTTTGACTTTCATTTTCCTGAATCAAAGTATAAAGCCGTGTCAAAAGGGTAGCCATTTGCGCCCGGGTTGTATTTCCCTGAGGCTGAAGTGCAAAACCGTCATTGGTGGTTGTACCCGCAATAATTCCATTACCTACAGCCCAAGACATGGGGGTTATGGCATAGCTGTGAACATCGCCTTTGTCTGTGAAACCGGAAAGATCGTCGGTGTTTCCTTCTGTAAAACCCAAATATTCTATGTAATACCGGTATAGAATCGCTGCCATTTGTTCTCTGGTGATGTCATCGGCAGGGGAGAAGCGGGTGGATGATGTGCCTTGCACGATGCCTTCGGTAGATGCCCACAGAACGGCATCCGCATAATAAGCACCGTTGCGGACATCTTCAAAATCTGTGGAGCCAGCCACTTCCGGTTCTCCTGCCATCCTGTAAAGCACGGTCACAGCCTCACTGCGGGTCAAATTCTTTTTGGGACTAAATGTAGTGTCGCTGGTTCCTTTCATAATCCCGTTTTCGTAGACGAAAAGGACATACTCGTAAAACCAGTTTCTGGGGGAAACATCTTCAAACGGGAGCGAATCTGACTCCGCCATGGGTTCACCGGTTGTGCCGGTGGTTGCTTGACTGTGGTAGTAAGCATTTCCGGGAAGCGTGATAACTTGCTCATCCTCTGTGGAGGTGACGGCACCGGATGCTACAGCTTGGGTCATACCAATAGAGGTGACCAGGAGAGCAAAAATCAAAGCGTATGCTAATATGCGTTTCATAGAATCTCCTCCGTATTCGTTGCGGATACATTCTAATTGTAACAAAATGTAATCAAAAAGTCAATAGCTTAATGAAGAAATACCTTGAAAAAGATGGTAATTGCAGAACTTTATGGCGACTTTTTGTAAGAAAATGCAACATAAAACGACACAAAAAAGCAGACATCCACTTACATCTTCGCTGACGATTAAATGCGAGTGATGTTTACTTAACAACATAAACCAAATCTGTTCTTCTCTTTAACGCACACAGAATCCTCTTGGCAGGAGGTCATATCGTTTACAAATGTATACAGTGCCACTGCAATTTTGTTAAAAAAATCCTTGACAACAGCTTTGATCTATGCTAAAATCTAGTGGTCTGCTAAACGGAGAGATGTCCGAGCGGTTTAAGGAGCTGGTCTTGAAAACCAGTGACTCAGCAATGAGCCGTGGGTTCGAATCCCACTCTCTCCGCCACATTTTTCCCATATCGTTTCTTTTATTCGGAGTGATACCCAAGAGGCCGAAGGGGCTCCCCTGCTAAGGGAGTAGGCGTCTAAAAAGCGCGCGAGGGTTCAAATCCCTCTCACTCCGCCAAAAGTTCTGGATTTTAGGTAAAACACCTGAGATTCGGAACTTTTTTATTTTCTTATGCTTTGAATGTCAAGGGTATAAAAAGGTTGGAAGTTTTGAAAAATGAGGGTAAACTTCATATTATTTGTTTCTATTGCCCACGCTACTGCCCCAAAAATTTTGGTTGCCTTTAGCAAACCTGTATGCTATACTTTAGAAAAGAGAACTATTTATGGGTTTTCCAAAATCCAACCGACACCCTCAATGATACATTTCACCCGAAAAGAGGCATATAAATACCATGACAGCCAAAGATCTGAAAAGACTAACAAGAACCGATCTGCTGGAAATGTTAATTGAACAGAGCAAACAGCTAAAGGTTTTGGAGGAACGGCTGGCTAAGGCGGAATCCGCACTGGAAAGCCGGGAGATCCATATTTCTGAAGCCGGCTCTATCGCTGATGCCGCAATACGAATCCATGGTGTTTTTGAAACCGCGCAATCTGCGGCTGATGTATATCTGGAAAATGTGGAGACACTTATCCGGGAGCAAGAACGGCAGCAAAAGCAGTCCAAAGCGGACTTTGAAGTTTGGCGGGAGCGGGAGCGGCTTAAAACAGAAAGATTTTGCGCTGATACGGAAGCGGAAGTCAAGCAAAAATGTGAGCAGATGCTGGAAAGAGCAGCATTGGATACGCAAAGGTATTGGGATGAGATCGTTCGCAGGCTGGAACCTCTCTACGAGGAATTCCCCGGGCTTAAGGACCGCATAGCCGATTCCATCAGTGGGAAAAGGTGAGGTATCTTCATGAAGAAAAAGAAGACTTTACAGGTTCCTGAAATCGGACTTTTGGAAGAGGAGCTGCGGCGTGTCAAGCATAAAACAAGGTACAGAAGTGTCCTGCGAAGCACTGTCTATACTTTGGTTGTTGTTGCCGCTGTAGCTGTTCTGGTTGCGGTTTTGCTGCTTCCTGTGCTGCAGATTTACGGCACTTCCATGGGACCTACTCTGGAAGAAGGAGATATTGTGGTCTGCGTTAAGGGCTCGGATTTTGAGCCTGGCGATCTGGTCGCGTTTTACTTAGGAAACAAGATTCTGGTAAAACGCTACATTGCAGGGCCGGGACAGTGGGTCAATATTGACGCTGACGGAAATGTGTATGTGGACGGTGTGCTTTTGGAAGAACCTTACATTACGGAAAAGGCTCTTGGAGATTGTAACATAGAGCTTCCGTATCAGGTTCCGGAAAACCGTATTTTCTGTCTTGGAGATCACAGAAGCAGCTCCGTGGATTCCAGAAATACCGTAGTAGGCTGTGTATCCGAAGAACAGCTTGTAGGAAGGATCGTTTTCAGGATCTGGCCATTGGAACAAATGGGACGAACACATTGAGAACGATAACCGGTCGAAATGACCAAGTCCTTAGAAATACGAAGAATTTACTGTAAAGCTTTTTTCCAAAGGAAAGGGATGAACCAATGGCAAAGCTGCACGAGTTTTGGATATTGCCTAAGGGATTGAATTTCCGGGTGGATGACTACATAGAAGAGCGCATCGCTTTTTGGGGCAATGTTTCTTTTGATCCCGAAAGTATGGATGAGGCAGAAGAACTTCAATACTATTTGTGGGGATATTGCGAAGACAAAGCATATGCCGCCTCCCGTGTTAATGACCGTATGGTTATGGACAGCTTTCAGAGCTTTTTACCTGTCCGCACCTTGCGGAAAGGATTTTTACCTTGCTTTGGTTTACCCTTGACGGATTTTGCTGTGATTCCCTGTATGGAACTTCCCGGTATGGCGGATATTATTTCCACATTGCCACCCTATGCAGCCTGGAGACGGCTGCGGGAGCTGTGTCTGGAAGCCTTTCGGGAGAATCGCAATCTTTTGTATCGCGGTGTTATTTCTTAACAAGAGAAAAGGGAGCCTGCAGTGGATTTGTACCACAACAGGCTCCATCTTTATTTTACGATATTAGGGATTGCTCTCAATGTCAGAGGACTCGAATCTCCCTTTTTTCTTCAACCGATGATCTAAAAGTACAATCAAACCGAACATCGCTGCCGCTGTCAGGGAAATGATAAGTCCTTGATAGAAGGCAGTGTTTTTATAGGTGAAGCATACAGTGTGCTCGCCGGGTTCCAGATAGACACCGATCATAGCATCAAAGATCGCCAGCTTTTCCGCAGGTTTC
>JAZNYB010000156.1:0-6293 GCA_045594185.1 Faecousia sp.
CCTGTCCTCGTTTTGCTCTCTGGTGCTGACCCGGACATAGCCATAGATTTTGCCCGCGGTATTCCTTTCTTCTTGCGGCATTTTGCATCACCCGGCAACAGTATAGCATAAAATGCCCACAAGAGCTTAACCCGCTGAATATCTCATTCTTCCACAAACAAAACCCGCCTCTGCCCCCAAAGGACAAAGGCGGGTATTTTTAGGTTTTATCAGTTTGCTTTTCTTTCGTCAGCATCCTTCTGGGGCAGAACCTTTGCCAGGATCACGCCCAGAACGGCGGCGATGGCGGTGCTGCTGACGGTGAAGCTGCCGAAGGAGATGCCGTTGGGAAGACCCAGACCCAGCACCAGCATAACGGCGGCGATCATAAGATTGTAGCTCTTGGTGAAATCCACCTGATTTTCAACCAGCATCCGCAGACCCACGGAGGCGATCATGCCGAACAGGACGATGGAAACGCCGCCCATAACGGGAGCGGGAATGCTGGAAAGAAGCCCGGAGACAGTGCCAAAGAGGGACAGGATCACAGCCATAACAGCGGCAATGCGCAGTGTGGCGGGGTTGTAGTTCCTGGTAGCGGCAAGAACGCCGGTGTTCTCGGAATAAGTAGTAGCCGCGGGGCCACCCATGCCGCCGGAGAAAATGGAAGCCAGACCACAGCCCAGCAGGGTGCGGTGCAGACCGGGCTCCTCGATGTAGTTCTTTCCGGTAACGGCTCCGTTGGCGGTGATGTCGCCCACGTGCTCCACGAAGGTGACAATGGAAATGGGAGCGATCATGGTTATGGCGTAGGTAATGGCATCCCAATTCTCAAAGGAGGGAAGGCTTACCTGAGGGAGCTGGAAAACCTTTGCCTCCAGAACCGGGGCGAAGTCCACCATACCGAGAATCAGAGCGGTAATGTATCCGGCAACGATGCCAAAGAGAATGGGGATGAGCTTAAAGAAGCCCCGGGCAAAGAACATGACCACGACGATGGTAATGACCGTGACCGCCGCCACCAGCCAGTTTTTCCAAAGAGGGAAGGCTGCCATGGGGGTGGTGATGTTGTTCATAGCTGTGGGAGCCAGCATCATGCCGATGATAATGATCATACAGCCGGTGACGATGGGCGGGAAGAAGCCGGTGATCCGCTTTGCCCCAAAGAGCTTTACCAGCCCCGCAAGGATCAGGTACAAAACGCCCGATGCCATAATGCCCCAGCCTACATAAGAAGCGAAGTTGTCGATACCCTTGCCCTCGCAGAAGGCACCAACGGCGCAGATGGAGGTGATAAAGGAGAAGCTGGAGCCCATAAAGGCAGGAACGATACCTCTGGTGATCAAATGGAAGATCAGTGTGCCGATGCCCATGCACAAAAGGGTAACGGCGGGGTCAAGACCGGTGAGTGCGGGAACGAGGACGGTAGAGCCGAACATGGCGAACACGTGCTGGATGCCCAGAGTGACCGCGCGACCGGGCTGATCTCCGCCCCAAAGAGCTTGTTTCAGTTTCATAAATGCCTCCTCAATTTGTTTTTACCGCTTTATCATAACACGGGGAGACAAAAATCGCAACCTTTTTCCGAAAAAACGCCCTCACATGAGAAAACCGGATAAAAAACGACCACGATGTACCGCTAAAAAACGGCTTCGTGGTCGTGTCGTTATTATGCTTGTACCTTGCGGATAATGCCCATGGGGGTTTGCTGGTCGTCCTGCCCCAGAGGGTTGTCCTTCAAAATCTTTACCAAAAGAGCCTTGTCCAGAGCTTTGTCCGAAATGCCCAAAATGTTGCCGTCCAGATCGTTGATGTCCACCACGCAGGCGGCGTGACCGATCCTTTCCGCCACCTGCCGGGCTACCTCCTCCGGCTTCTCGGGGCCAAGCACCACATACTCATTGTAGGGCGGGATGGTGTTGTGACACGGACCGTCAATGGAGCGGGCCCTGTAACCGGCGATGGTATAGAACCAACCCTTTTTCTTAAAGAGCTTCTTGCCGATAAAAGAGCAGAAGGCGGCAAAGAGGATGCGCAGGGTGCCACATTCCCGCAGGGCGTATTCCATGGTCTCCGGCATACCCAGACCGATGCCGTGGGGGGTCTTGGTTACATACTTACTCAGGGTATACGCCAACCTCCGGGGCTTGATGTCCTTCAGGGGGATGGCACGCCCCTGAGTACAGGCGACGATCTTCTCCGTAATAAAGAGAATGTCTCCCTCCTGCATAAGGGGTTTGCCGTATTTCTCCGCTACATCCAAAATGTCATCGTCTTTGGTGATGAGGTGGGTGGAGATGGGCAGGCGAAGATAGGCTTCATCATTTACGGTAATGATGGCTTGCTTGCCCTCGTTGGGGCGCAGTTCTTCTGTCATGTTCATTCCCCTTTTTTAAGCCATGGTCAGGCTCAAAGGCGCGCCGCCCAGAATGTGGAAGTGCAGATGGGGGACGGTCTGTCCGGCGTGTTCACCGCAGTTGCTTACCACACGGAAGCCTCCGGGAAGCTCTCCTCCCAGCTTGGCGATCACCTCAAAGCAGTGGGCGACTACGGCACTGTTTTCCGCGGTAATATCAGCGACACCGGAAATGTGCGCCTTGGGGATCACGAGAATATGCACCGGGGCTTGGGGCGCGATGTCCTTAAAGGCGAGAACGGTATCGTCCTCATAGACCTTCTGAGAAGGAATGTCTCCCGCGACGATCTTGCAAAACAGGCACTCTGCCATGATAATTCCTCCATTTTCTCCGGGAGATGCCCCGGTTTCTGTGTATTTTGGATTATAGCACAGAATAACAGCTTTTTCAAGGCTGGAGCAATGCTTATTCTTTCCATAAAAAATGGGATTATGCTGTGAAGACAGAATTGGACACGGAATGAAAGCAGAGGATGGGAAATTTTGATTTGGCTACACCCTTCGGGTGCATGAATTGTGCCGTTGGCACATGAATTTAGCCTGCGGGCGCATTGGGAACGATAAATCGGAATTTGCGTTCCTGTTACTTTCGGTTGCCCTTTTGGTCGAAGGTAGCTTTTAATGCCTTCTCCACAACAAAAATGCTGGCAAAAAGAGGAATGAGCTGCAATATGGCAAGACTGACCGCTACGATGCCTGCCACCTCCTCTGTCTGCCTGACAACCAGGAGCATTGCAAGCAGGCTGATCACAAAGGTTGGTTTTCCCAGGGAATACCACACCAGTCCCAGCATTTTGTGAGCAAATTCCCAAGTGTCCTTGTTTTTCATAGACATGGCAGTGCGGTAGCCGTACACGGAATTGATTTTTTCGGGGGCTTTCTTCATAAAGATCCGCCCGACTGCCACCATAATTCCGGGGATCAGCAGTGCTGTCAGCAGCATAAAAAACCAAAATAGCATGAATATTTCCCCTTTTTATACTTCGTTGTGGTTTGCGATATGTTTGACCATAAGCCCAATGCCATCCGCAAGCTTCTCCAAAGGTATTTTGTCTGTATCCGGCACATGGACGAAGCCGGCGGGGATTCCTTTGCGCGTTGCCCAAGCCATAAGATGATACATTACGCAGTTGCAAACATAAGTCCCTGCGGTGTAGGACACCTGAGAGGGAATGCCCGCGTTTTCCAGCTCCTCTGCCAAAGAAAAGACCGGGAGGGTGGAGAAATATCCGTCCGGACCGCCGGGAAGCAAGGACTCCTGCTTTGGCTGAAAGCCGTTATTGTCCGGGATCCTTCCGTGGGCAAGGTTGATGGCGATGAGCTCCGGGGTGATCCTTTCTCTCGCCGCCGCAAGTCCAAGGCAGATCACAGCATCAGGCTGTTCTTGTTCCAGAGCTTCCAGCAAAACGGCGGGAGCTTGGGCAAAAGTCACAGGGAGTCTCAGCTTGATCAGCTCCACGCCCTCAACAAAGGGGAGAAGCCCGAGACAGTCCCAGGAGGGGTTGTATGTACCTCCCCCGAAGGATTCAAAGCCAGTCAGCAGAAATTTCATAGGGTCGTCTCCTTTTTGTGCCTGTTTGTGGGGCTGACTGGATTTTACATGATTTTATCCCGGATTTCAATACGGAAGGATGTCTCCGGGCAAGCTGAAAATGAACTTAATACTTTTTTAATATTTTGTCTCTTTTTTTCTTTACATTTACCCGGTATGATATAGACAAACAATCATCTGTTTCATTTCTTCACCTCCTTTCTTGATTCTGCAGCCCGGTCGAAAGACTGGGTTGCAGTCTTTTTTTGAGCAGGAAAGAAGAACCTCCCGGCGTTGCCGGGAGTTGTTGAAAGAGCAGCCCGGTCGAAAGACTGGGTTGCAGTCTTTTTACACGAAAGAACGGAGAACTCCCGGCGTTGCCGGGAGTTGTTGAAAGAGCAGCCCGGTCGAAAGACTGGGTTGCAGTCTTTTTACACGAAAGAACGGAGAACCCCCGGCGTTGCCGGGAGTTGTTGAAGGTGTAACCCGGTGGAAGGCTGGGGTGCGGCTTTTGTAGAAAAAGGAAAGAGCTGCTTCGACTGCCGGCTTTAACCGGATTGCAAATTTTGATTTGGCTGCACCCTTCGGGTTCATGAATCGGGCTTATCGCCCATGAATTGTGCGTTGGCACATGAAGCCTGTTGGGCATGAATTGCGCCTGCGGGCGCATTGGGAACAATAAACTGGAATTTTCGGCTGGAAACCCACAACGCGAACTGCCTTTCTGATAACATATAAGCACCGGGATGCCATGAAACATCCCGGTGCGGATTATTTTGCCATGTTTTGCGGAATTTTGAAATTACGGAATCAGTTTGCCGTCTTCACCAAAGGTATAGTAGCCCTCTTCCATAAGATCATTGGTGTTGGTGACATAGTATTCACCGGTAGCAAGCTGACCGTTGGAGCGGACATAGTAGATGCTGCCGTCCAGCTCGATCAGGCCGGCACCGTACTGTACCTGGTCATACTGATAGTAGAACAGACCGCCGTTTTCTTCCACGATGCCGTGCTTCATTTCCAGAACGCCCGTTTCGTTGAAGGTATACATGCCCTCAGGCAGCAGGTCGTTGTGGTTGGTGATCCAGTATCTGCCCACAGCAAGCTGACCATTGGAGCGGACATAATAATACTCGCCGTCCAACTGCATCAAGCCAATGGTGGTTTGCAGAATATCGTACTGATAGTAGAACAGGTTACCGTTTTCTTCCACGATGCCGTGCTTCATTTCCAGAACGCCGTCCTCACGGAAGGTATACATTCCCTCAGGAATCAGACCGTTGGGGTTGGATACCCAGTAAGAGCCGGTAGCGGCATAACCGCCGGAGCGGATGTAGTAGTAATTGCCGTCCAGCTCGATCAGGCCAGCGCCGTACTGGATCTCGCCCTCTACATAATAGAAATACTTGCCGTTTTCCAGATAGATGCCGGTCTTGGCAGGATCGAACTCGTACTCGGTTTCCAGAACCACATAATAGCCGGAATCGATCCAAGTCTGTCCACCGTCATTGGTGTACTTGATCTGATGGGGGGTTTCGTTGAGGGCTTCGACATAGTCAGCCAAAGATGCACAATCGAAGGTCATGGTGGTGCTGTCACCGGCTGCCGCCCAGATTCCTTCAGACAAACCAGAACAGACTGTGAAGAACAGCTTTTCGTAGCCCTCAGCATCCATGTAGTTGCCGGTGATGGTCAGGATGGGCAGATCACCAGTGCCATCAGCCTTAACATAGAAGGTCTTGGTGGCAGCATCATACTGGGCAGAATCGGTGTTGGCAAAGGAAACGCCGGTGATCTCGGGAACAACAGTTTCCCGAACCAAATAGCAGCCGGAATCGATCCAGGTCTGGCCGCCGTCGTTGGAATACTGGAGCTGGTAGGGTTCGGTTTCAATCGCTGTTACCATCCAACTTACATAAGCAAAGGTGATGGAGTTGTTTTCTAAAGGATAACCGGCGAGGCTGCTGATGCTGTAGCCATCATATTTAAGCAGATAGAGATCCCAATCCTGGATGTCATCAAAATTGCTGACGGAGATGGTCAGGATGGGCAGGTCGCCGGTGCCGTCATGCTTAATGGTAAAGGTCTTGGTTTCGGCATTGTACTGTTCGGAATCAGTGTTTGCGATCTCGATGCCGGTGATCTCGGGTACAATGGGCTCTTCAACGGTTTCCCGAACCACATAGTAGCCGGTGTAGCTCCATGTCTGACCGCCGTCGTTGGAGTACCGGATCTGGTAAGCCTCTGTGGTGACGTCGCCAATTATACGGCTGTCGAGCTCATAGGTGATAACACCATTATCATATGTGCCAAAATTGAAAAGGTCGATTCTGGCTGCGGCCACGAGCTGGACATAGTTTACGCCTT
>JAZNYB010000157.1:0-4002 GCA_045594185.1 Faecousia sp.
CAGACCGGCAAGACCGTCCGTCCTGAGGCATACTTGGCTTTCGGTATCAGCGGTGCCATCCAGCACCTTGCGGGCATGGAGGAATCCGAGTTTATCGTGGCAGTCAACACCGACAAAGCCGCCCCCATCTTCAAGGTGGCTGATCTGGGTATCGTTGCCGATGCCGGTGCGGTTATAAAAGAAATGAATAAACTCCTGAATAAGGAATAAACATTAAATATTACATAGGAGGAATTATCATGGGTAAAGTTTATTTGGTCAGCGCAAAGAGAAGCGCCATCGGCAGTATGCTGGGCACACTGAAGGATGTTTCCGCCACTTGGCTGGGAGCGCAGGTTTTGAAGGCTGTGATCGAGGACGCCAAGATCGACCCCGCATGGCTGGATGAAGTGGTGGTAGGCAATGTCCTTCCCGCCGGTCTGAAGCAGGGCCCCGCCCGTCAGGTTGCCATTGGCGCAGGCGTTCCTGTGGAAGTTCCCGCCTATTCTCTGAACATGGTCTGCGGCAGCGGCATGAAGGCCGTTATGAATGCCGCCACTGCCATCGCCGCGGGAAAGGCTGACCTCATCGCCGCCGGCGGCACTGAGATCATGAGCGGCGCTCCCTATCTGGTTCCCGGCAAGGTTCGCTCCGGCAACAAGATGGGTGCCATGACCCTGGTCGACCATATGCTGATCGACTCCCTCACCGACTCCTTCGGCGATATGCACATGGGCATCACCGCAGAAAATGTAGCCGCCCGCTTTAACCTGACCCGTGAAATGCAGGATCAGTTTGCCATCGCCTCCCAGCAGAAAGCCGCTGCCGCTCAGGATGCGGGCAAGTTCGTAGACGAGATCGTTCCTGTCACCGTCAAGGTTGGCAGAAAGGAAGTTGTCTTCGCTGCTGATGAGTACATCAACCGCACCACCACCCTGGAAAAGCTGGGTACTCTGCGTCCCGCCTTCAAGAAGGACGGCACTGTTACCGCAGGTGACGCCTCCGGCATCAACGACGGCGCCAGCTTCGTGCTTCTCGCCAGCGAAAAGGCAGTTGCCGAGCACAACCTCACCGTTATGGCTGAGCTGGTCGGCTGGGGTCAGGGCGGCGTAGAGCCCGATGTCATGGGTCTGGGCCCTGTTCCCGCTGTGGGCAATGCCCTGAAGGATGCCGGCATGAAGCTGAGCCAGATGGAAGTTCTGGAGCTGAACGAGGCATTTGCCGCTCAGTCTCTGGGCGTTGTGCATCTGCTGGCTGAGCAGCACGACCTCACCGAGGAAGAGATCATTGCCCGCTGCAATGTCAACGGCGGCGCAATCGCTCTGGGTCATCCCGTTGGTGCCAGCGGCAACCGTATCATTGTCACCCTGGCTCATGAGCTGAAGCACAGTGGTAAGGAATTTGGTCTTGCTTCTTTGTGCATCGGCGGCGGTATGGGCACCGCAGTCATTCTGCGCAACATCAAGTAAGGAGCTGTCTTTATGAGATTGGAAAACAAGGTTGCCATTATTACCGGTGCTGCCAAAGGCATCGGTGGTGAAATGGCGAAGCTGTTCGCAAAAGAAGGCGCAAAGGTCATTGCCGCGGATATGGCTCCTTTGACCTACGAATGCGAGAATGTGGAATACTATCCCCTCAATGTCACCGACGGTGCCGCTTGCAAGGCTCTGGCAGACTATGCCATGGAGAAGTACGGCAGGATCGACATTCTGGTTAACAACGCCGGTATCACCAGAGATGCCATGACCCGGAAAATGACCGATGAGCAGTGGGATCTGGTTATCGACATCAACCTCAAGGGCGTGTTCAATCTGACCCGATATGTTGGACCTCTCATGGAGGAAAACGGCGGCGGCAGCATTATCAGCATCTCCTCCGTGGTTGGGGAATACGGCAACATCGGTCAGGCAAACTACGCCGCTTCCAAGGCAGGCGTTATTGGCATGACCAAAACCTGGGCAAAGGAATTTGCAAGAAAGGGTGTTCCCGTCCGTGTTAACGCCATCGCCCCCGGCTATGTTATGACTGATATGATGAAGACCGTCCCTGAGGAGCTTTTGCAGAAGTTCGCAAAGCTCACCATGCTGGGTCGTCTGGGTCAGCCTGAGGAAATCGCCAAGGCTGCATTGTTCCTTTCCAGCGATGATTCCTCCTATGTCACAGGTCATGTGCTGTCCGTAAACGGCGGTATGCGGCTGTAAGTTCATATAATCACGCGGTCTGCTCAGGAAAAATGGGCAGACCGTTTTCTTTGTCTTGCCAAGAGGAAGATATTCTGGTACAATTTAGAAAAACAGAAAGGTCGGTGACGGATATGAAGCCCATACTCAGCCCCCTGCTCCAGCCCTACAAGTCCATATCCATCATCGGTATGTGCAAAAATGCCGGAAAGACGACGGTTCTCAACAGGATCATCCGGGAGTTGGAGCAAGATGGCAGAACACTGGGGCTGTCTTCCATTGGCAGAGACGGTGAGGATCAGGATTTGGTCACCGGCACCAAAAAACCGGGCATTTATGTGTACAGCGGCACTTTGGCAGCTACGGCATCGGAGCTTGTTTTGCGCCACTGCGATGTGACCCGGGAGATTTTGGACACCACAGGCATCTCCACCCCTATGGGAGAAGTGATCGTGCTGAGGGCAAAAAGCGACGGTTTCATCCAGCTTGCCGGGCCTTCCATCACAGACCAGCTTGCCCGGCTGCGGGAGGACTTTTTCCGTTTTGGTGCGGATACGGTAATTTTCGACGGAGCTTTGAGCCGAAAATCCCTGTGCAGCCGGAAAGTGACAGAAGCTACGGTTTTATGCACCGGGGCTTCCTACAGCAGAAGTCTGGATACGGTGGTCAGGGACACTGCCTTCCAGTGCCGGCTTCTGACCTTGCCGGAAACCACCTGTCCCGACTTTTATGCCCTGTCAGCCACAGACTGCCGGGATACGGTGATTTGGGGAGAAAATGGTCTTTGGACCGTGCCACCCGGGATTTCTTTGGAGGATGCCCTGCGGCACAAAGAAGCAGCCGGAGCAAAGTGGATCTTTTTCGGCGGTGCGCTGTCCGATTTTTCCCTGAAGCCCCTGCTCATGTCCAACGCTCCGGTAAAGGGCTTGTCCTTTGTGGTTCGGGACAGCAGCAAGCTCCTTTTGAAGCAGGATACCTTTGATAAGCTCACCCGACGGGGGATCTGTCTGGAGGTATTGGACAGCGTGAATCTGGCGGCAGTTACAGTAAATCCCTTCTCGGCACAGGGAGTCCACTTCCCAAAAGAGGAGCTGCTGGAGAAAATGCAGGCACAAATAGACTTGCCGGTAATCAATGTCATGGAGGATGCCCTATGATCCAACTGACCTATGAACAAAAAGAAAATATCGGCTTTCAGTATGTGATCGATGCTTTGCAGCCCTGCTCCCCCTATGGGCAGGAGCGGGTGCGGGAGCTGAAGCCCTTTACCCGGAAGGAATTGCCGGAGCTGAATCGACAGCTTGAAAATATCCGCCGGGTGCTGGAAGGGGAAGATGCTTGCAGAAAGGTGTTGACCCAGCTTCAAAGAGGCATGATGACTTTGCGAATGGTTCGTGAAACCGCTAAAAAATGTCTGGAAGCCCCCTTAAATGAGATCGAGCTTTTTGAACTGAAACGGTTTTTGCTGAAAAGCTATGAGCTGCTCCCTCTGTGGGAGGATATTCAGGCGGTTTTGCGGCTTCAGGGCATTTCCATAGAAGACACAACTGCCGCTCTTGATCTTCTCGACCCTCAGAAAAACCGGGTAGCTTCTTTCCTTTTGGGAGACGGCTCATCTCCTGCACTGCACGCCCTTCGCCGGGAAAAGCGGCTTTTGGAGGAGCTTTTGCGCCGAAGCCCCGGTGATGAGGAGCTTCCGGGAAAAAGAAGCCGGATCGCCGCGGAGGAAGAGCTGGAGGAAGCGCGGCTTCGGGAGAAGTTATCTTTGGAGCTTCGTCCTTATATCCCGGCTGTTCTGAAAAATATGCAGGCCATAGGCGAGTTGGATCTGACACTGGAAAAG
>JAZNYB010000158.1:0-16639 GCA_045594185.1 Faecousia sp.
AACAAGGCACTTTTAAGCAAGGTCAACGCCATTGGGGACATTACCATCACCACCCTCCCCGACCACTATCCCGTGGAAGCGGGGGACAGGCTTGCTTCCATGCGCATCGTTCCCCTTGTGACACAGGAGGAACAAATTATCCGGGCAGAACGGCTTTGCGAGGGTGAAAGGCTGCTGGATCTGCGCCCCTATAAGCACAGGAAAATCGGCGTTATCATTACCGGCTCGGAGGTCTATACCGGGCGGATTCAGGATAAGTTTCAGCCTGTTGTAAGGGCAAAAATGAAGCACTACCCCAGCGAAATTTTAGGCGTTACCATTTGCGACGACGATCTGGACATGATCGTAAACGCGGGAAAAGCCTTTTTGGAGCAAGGGGCGGATTTCCTCATTTTCACCGGGGGGATGTCCGTTGACCCGGATGACCTGACCCCCACCGCCATCCGGCAGTTGGGAGCGGAGATCGTGACCCACGGTGTCCCCTCTCAGCCGGGAAATATGACACTGGTCGCCTATTTGGGAGATGTTCCCATTTTGGGCGTTCCCGGTGCCGCCATCAGTCTGCCCACCACCATTTTTGATGTACTTCTCCCCCAAATTTTTGCCGGTGATAAGCTGACCAGGGAAGAGCTTTTGGGGCTTGCGGAGGGCGGGCTGTGCCGGATGTGCAAAAGCTGTCACTTCCCCAACTGCACCTTTGGCAGGTATTGAGCCATGAAAGACCGTTTTGGAAGAAATATTACATACCTGCGGCTGTCGGTGACGGAGCTGTGCAATCTTCGCTGCCGTTACTGTATGCCGGAGACAGGTATTTGCAAAAGATCCCATGAGGATATGCTCACCGAGGACGAAATGATCGCAGCCGTGGAGGTTGCCGCATCTTTGGGCATTTCCAAGCTGCGCGTTACCGGGGGCGAACCACTGGTGAAACCCAACATTCTCTCCATCTGCCGCAGGTGCGCACAGGTAGACGGAATCAGGGAAGTATGCCTGACCACCAATGGGACGATGCTGTCTGAGTTGGCGCAGCCCTTGAAGGATGCCGGGGTCAGCCGCGTTAACATCAGTCTGGACACCCTGAACCCGGAAAAATACGCCCACATGACCCGCCGGGGCAGCTTGCAGGATGCTCTGAAGGGTTTGGAGGCGGCACTGAAAGCGGGATTTGAGAAGGTGAAGATCAACGCCGTGTTAATCGGGGGCTTTAACGATGACGAGATCCCCGCTCTGGCTGATTTGAGCAGGCGTTATCCGGTGGATGTGCGCTTAATTGAGCTGATGCCCATGACGGAAAAAGGAGCGTTCCCCCCGGAAGCCTTTATTTCCTGCGGGCGGGTCTTGGAAGCTCTGCCGGAAGCAACGCCCCTGTCCCCTGACGGTGGCGTGGCAAAGCTATACCGACTGCCGGATGCCATGGGGAATGTGGGTCTTATCAGTCCCATCAGCAGCCATTTCTGCGGAAGCTGCAACCGTCTCCGGCTCACCGCTGACGGAAAACTGAAATCTTGCCTGCACAGCGATCAGGAGTTCCCCATGAAAGGGCTTTCCCGGGAGGGCGTGGCAAAGCAGTTCCGGCAGGCAATTCTGGCAAAGCCCCTCTGCCATGAGGTACTTTCCCCGGAGAGTCCCAGCAAGGCGGGGCGGGGGATGAATCAGATCGGAGGTTAAAGATGAAGGATTTTACCCATTTTAACGAGGACGGCAAGGCAAAAATGGTGGATGTGGGAGAAAAAGCGGTCACCAGCCGCACTGCCGTTGCCGGTGGTTCCGTGCTGGTCAATGACAAGACCTTTGCGTTGATCCAGTCCGGGGGGATGAAAAAGGGGGATGTTCTCACCGTTGCCCAAATCGCCGGGATCATGGGAGCAAAGCGCACAGCCGACCTCGTCCCCATGTGCCATCCCCTGATCTTAGACGGCATCGACCTGAAGCTGACCTTGGACGAAGCCCGGCTTGCCGTAAACATTGAAGCCACCGTTACCTGCACCGGGCGCACCGGGGTGGAGATGGAAGCCCTCACCGCCGTAAGCACCGCCGCACTCACGGTCTACGATATGTGCAAGGCGGTACAAAAGGACATGGTCATTACGGAAATCCGCCTGCTGGAAAAGACCGGGGGCGTTCACGGGGACTACCACAGAAGGGAGACAGCAGAATGAATTACAAAGCGGCAGTCATTACCATCAGCGACAAGGGCTACCGGGGAGAACGAATGGACACCAGCGGCCCTGCCCTTGTGAGGATGCTCACCGAGGATGGATGGGAGGTCGTGCATACCACCATAATCCCGGACGACTTTGAAGAAATCCAAAAAGAGCTGCTTCTCTGCGCAGACCGGCTTCGTGTTCCTTTGGTGCTTACAACAGGCGGCACAGGCTTTTCCCCCAGAGACATCACCCCGGAAGCCACCCTAGCCGTGGTTGAGCGGCTGACACCGGGCATCCCGGAGGCTATGCGTGCTGAGAGTATGCGCATCACGCCCAAGGGCTGCCTGTCCAGAAGCGCGGCGGGAATCAGAAAAACGACCCTGATCATCAATCTTCCCGGCAGCGAAAAGGCAGCAAGGGAGAATTTAGCCGCCGTTCAGGGAGCATTGAAGCACGGAATTGATATGCTCCTGTCGGAGGGGTCTGCGGATTGCGGCGTGCCGGTCAAATAGAACAAAAAACGCACCTCCTGAAAAGAAATCAGGGGGTGCGAGTTTCTTATTAGCGCATATGCTTCCAGCCGCAGTCATTCAAAATAAAGTCAGACAGGGATTCTATGTAATCCAAATCGTCATCATAAAAAGATAGATATACAATTTCCTGTGTTGTATCATTTGTAGCAATTAAGACCATACATTTGGGATATTGATATTCCCCAAACGATGCTTCATCATTTCCTATTGAAAGAACCCGGAATAAGTACCCATCAATTTCCGCTGCAGGTTCGCAGCTATGGCCACAAGCAACCATCGGTTCGCTTTGAAATACATACTTTTCCGCAAGCAACGCCTTCTGCGTTTCATATTCCCCTATATCATATTTGCAAATCAGTGCATCTCCTTCGCAAGTAAAGAATGATGCTTGGGATGAATAATAATCGCAATGTTCCACACTCTCTACCTGCCCTATATCAGATAGTCTTGGCATTTCATAAAAGTTGGTAATAACTTCGTCGTAATGTTCCCCGATCTCTTCATCTCTATAACAGTTAAGCAATTCGAGATTCCCCCAGTAGGTCACATAACCGGAAGAAATTAGAAACACAGCAAGGATCAATATCGCAAAACCTGTTTTTTGCAGTGTTTTTACGCCCGAAAAGATTAACCGGTACAGCAAAAAAAACGCACCGCACGGCAAAATGACAAAACCAAGCAAAAAAGTAAGGTTAACTATTGTGCCACCTAAAACAAGGATTACACCCAGCAGAATCACCGCAAGAGGAATCAGCCCGGTCAAAACAAATGCCACAATGCGGGGTTTTGTAAAACGGCTTTGATCTTTCATATTTCCCCCTCCTTGTTAAACTCAGCAAATTTATCATAACACAAATATCGAGGAATTGCAACACAGATTTGATGCTTATAGGAAGAAAAAAGTGCGCTATTGAAAAGGCTGGGGGGGTGTGGTATAATCCATAATAAGAACAATTCATCCATCGGGCTGCCGGTTTCAGACAGAGATTCCCTTTTATGGGGCTGATTTGGGAGTAGACAGTTAATGAATAATTTTGGTTTCAATGGATACGAAAGGAAGTACCCCTATGCCCACCACAAAAAAACTTCGCCCCTTCCATGCCCCGGAGCTGGCGCGCCAGATCCTGGTTTCATGGCTGCTGGCTGTATTGGTTGAATATCTCCTGCTTCCCGGTGAACTGCGCAGCCTCGGGGGGCTGGAGGGCTTGGCGCAAATGTCCCTCCCCCGGGTGCTGTTTATTACCCTTTCCGGGACTGCGCTTTTCTTTGCCGCCGCCCGGTTTTCCAAGGGGACTGCCCTTGAGCGTTGGGGGATGACTGCGGTCTTCGCTTTCGTGGCGGGGCTGGCTTTGGCGGCATCCTTCTCCTGGGCGTTTCTGGCTGTATGTCTGCTGATCCTTGCGGGGCTGGTGGTTTACGGTCTGCGGGGCTGGGACAGCTCCCCGGAGCCTGTCTCCCCAGAAAAGGAAGCATCATGCAAAAGCTGCAAATGGATCACCTTGGCTCTGGCAGTTGCCTTCTTCCTCTTTGTGAGCATATGGACAGTGGCAAGATTTTATAGCTTCTGCACCCCCACCTTCGACTTCGGCATCTTCGCTCAGATGTTCCACAACATGGCAGAAACCGGGCTTCCCATGACCACCGTGGAGCGGGACGGTCTGCTGTCTCATTTCCATGTGCATATGTCCCCCATTTATTATCTTCTCCTGCCTTTTTATTGGGTCTTCCCCTACCCCGCCACCTTGCAGGTTTTGCAGGCGGCTGTTCTGGCTTCTGCGGTCATTCCCCTTTGGAAGCTGGGAAAGCACTATGGACTGGGAGACATTCAGAAGACCTTGCTGTGCGCTGTGCTTCTGCTGTATCCTGCCTTTTCCGGGGGAACAAGCTACGACATTCACGAAAACTGCTTCCTGACCCCTCTGATTTTGTGGCTGTTTTATGGGATCTCCACAAAAGGCACTGCCATCACCGCCATTTCCGCGGTTTTGACCCTGATGGTAAAGGAGGATGCCGCCGTTTATGTGGCGGTGGTCGCACTGTGGCTGGTGGTCAAGACCCTTTTGCGCTATGAAAGGAAGAATTGGAAGGAGCTGGTCACCGGGCTTTCCCTGCTGGCACTGTCTCTTTGCTGGTTCTTCTGCGCCACCGGGTATTTGCAGGCGGTGGGAGACGGCGTTATGACCTACCGTTACGACAACTTCATGTATGACGGCTCATCCTCTTTGATCACCGTCATAAAGTCTGTGATTCTGAATCCTCTGAAAGCCCTGTATGAATGTGTGGACAGGGAAAAACTGAAGTACATCGGCTTGACACTGCTTCCTCTTTTGGGATTGCCCCTTTTCACCCGGCGGTATGAGCGGTATATCCTCCTGATCCCCTATTTGCTGGTGAATCTCATGTCGGATTATCAGTATCAGCACGATGTGTTTTTCCAGTATAACTTTGGGTCTTTAGCGTTCTTGCTGTTCCTCACTGTGGTCAATCTGGCGGATTTGAAGGTAGATTGGACACGGCTGGTTGCCCTGGGTTTGTCGGTGGCAGTGAGCGGGGCTTGCTTTGGGTCTGTCATCGTTCCCAAGGCAACCTACTACACGGAGCTGTGTCAGGAATATAAGGATCACTACCAAAGCATCCGGGATACCCTTTCCATTATCCCGGAGGGGGCTTCCGTCACCGCCGCCACCTTCTACTGTGCCTACCTTTCCCAGCGGGAGGTGCTATACGATATTCGATACGCTTCTTGGGAAAATGTCCTGCAAACGGAGTATGTGGTGCTGAAAAAATCCTCCACCGGGGATTTCAAGAAGTATAAGACCGGGGGCGAAAACAACGGTTTTGATAATCTCATCAAAAAGCTGGAAGAAAACGGCTACGAGCTGTTTGAGCAAATGGGAACGACGGTTGTGATCTATAAACGGACAAGTCCATGATCAATAAGCAGGTCAGCACGCAAAAGGTGTTGACCTGCTTTTATATGTGTAAGGGCAGCCCTGAACCAAAACTAAGACAATTTTTGCAAGAACCGTGGAGTCTGCTCAAATAATATCTCTTAATTTTTCTTGGTATTTTTCATAGCTGAACCCCCGCGACGGGTGATGCAAACCATAGACCATAACTGGCTTATCAAGAGAAACTGTCATATACTTTCTTTTTCCCGGATAATACGCGCACACATCCAAGCGATGCTTGTCCTTTTTGTCCCCAGGTGTTTCACAATCACTGCCCTCCACCGGTGGAAGTTTATTATACACCCTGCGGCTAAAGCAAAACACTATGTCTATCTCGTGTTCTTTTAGGAAAGAAAACACTTTATAGTTGCATCTTCCTCGTTTTTCTGCCTTTTCAAGGAACTCTACCGCCGCTGAATCTCCAACGCCGCACAGCTCATCTATGAAATTAGCAAAGTATACCTGATTCCAAAAGTCAGTTCGATTTATTTCCGGGTCGATTCCAAATGCACGAACAATGTTGTCAAAGAAACGGTAACACCGGAATCTTTCATTGCCAGTGCAAGTATTATAGTTTTCCAGATACCTCTTTACAGCCGCTTCTGTACTTTCGGTTCCACCATAATGGGATTCCCCCAAAATTAAGATTTTCTTTGGCTGCTTGTCAGCCTCAGTCCCTATAAACACACCATCAAACATAAATACCTCCAAAATTCCTATATGTTTACATACCATTTGCTGTGCAAATACTAATCATCTTGTTCTTGATATTCTTTTGCTGCCCCCTGCAAATCTTCTTTAATCTGCTTTGCAAGGTCAGCAGGGTTCAAAACTTTCACATGCCTGCAATATTGCAAAGCCCAATGGCGCATGGCATCCCAATTGACCATAACTCTCGCTGTGACTGCTTCCTCCGTTTCATCAAAAAAGGCAACATCCGTCCCGAACCAGTCTATCACATCATTTAAGATGGTCTTCTTCATTCGGAATGTAACCGGAATACTCTCACCAGAGAACATATAAAGATGCTCTGCCATATGCTTGGGAAGCGACCAGTCTTTTAGCTCCGGAACCTTTTCTTCCGGTTTCCGGGGCGTATCCAGCAAACGGATCTTTGTAATACGATCCAGGCGATAGTGAGCAATATTGTTGTACTTATCGTAATTGCCAACGAGATAGTACCGACCATTGATCGCTGCCATTTGATAGGGGTTGACAATATACTCCCGGTCCCGCTTGGGGTGCAGCTTCTTATCTGTGCCATATTCGTTGTAGGTGAATGCCACTTGTTTTCCCGCAGCGATTGCATCGTCCAATGTATCAATGGTATAAAACAGTTCTGTATTCTCTGGCGCAGTTTCCGGCAGCTTGGAAATAAAGCGGACACGGGATTTGAACCAACGGTTGGACAACCCCTTCAGTTTTCCAACCAGCTTTTTGCATTGGCTGTAGGGGACATGCTTGGAGAATAGCAGGCTGTCAATCAGTAGCCGCAACTCGCTGTCATCGAAATCACGCTCCGGATCCCGATCCAGATAGAAATCGTGCTGGATGAAGCTTTCCTCCATCTCACCGTCTTTGTTAGGATACATACGACGAGTTTCTTCCCATTCAACAAGAAAACCCATCTCCCAAAGGCTGGTGAGATTGCGCTTCACACTCTTGCGGTCAGCCCTGATATCATAATCTCTTTCCAGAATTTCAATAATATCGGTCTGATTGAGCCTGTGTTCCGGGTTTGAATCCGTATATTGGCGCAAAATATCAAGAATCGCAAAGCTTAATTTTTTCGGTTTTGGATTACTCATAGGTATCACCCTTTTGCATGGTAGCATGTTTGATACTGTCTTGCAACACCCGAAGCGATTCTTTTGCCCCATCGGGTGTTGTAAATCAACTCTTATAGTATCTGGCTATATGCCAGCTGAATTTTATCTGCCAAAAGGGCGATAAACTCGCTGTTGGTGGGTTTTCCTTTTGTATTGCTGACAGTGAAACCAAAGTATCTTTGCAGAGTATCCAGATCCCCTCTGTCCCAGGCAACTTCTATGGCACGGCGGATGGAGCTTTCCACCCGTTCCGGGGTCGTATTATTCAGCAACGCAACAGGTTTATAAATACATTCGGACACGCTGTTAATGTGATCGATATCTTCCACCGCAAGTTTAATAGCCTGGCGAAGATAATGGTAGCCCTTAAGATGCGCAGGCATCCCAATTTCGTGAAGCATGGCCGTGATTTGTTGCTTGATATCCGGCAGTTTTTCCTCAAGGGGAGCGTTATCCTGCTGCCATACTTCGTCGATCCTGTCTGCAACATATCGGACAGGACAGGGCTTCCGCAGCAATTCCGAAACCCGTCTGGCCGCAAGCGCCGTGACAATATAGTTGCTGATAAAACCGGTCACAACAAAGATTTTGCATCTGGTATGCACAACAGAGATCATATCCAGGACACTGATTCCGTCGTACTGTGGCAACAGCAAATCCAATACCAACATATCCGGTTGTTGCTCTCTTACCAGCTGAACCGCAAGTTCTCCATCGCTTGCAGTTCCAATCACTTCGTAAGATCCTCTTTTGTTCAGTTCAGTCTCCAGTTCCTTGCAGAAATTTTCGTCAGCATCGGCAATAGCAATTGTCTTTTTCATATGTATATCCTCCTTCCGGAAAATGTTTTTCATTTCCTGCCATAAGGATACAACACCCGACGGGGTATTTTTGCCCCATCCGCTACTTCTGTGCCTCCCCGAAAAGCAACCACATTGCACACAAGACGGCAAGGAATGCTTCTCCCTGCTGTCTTTTAATCTTAAATATCCCGCAAGGAAATCAAAGAAACATCCTTCTGCCTTGCGATTTCTGCCAAGTCCTCAAACTCTGCCTTGCATCTTTCCACGCCGTAGCCTGTGGAAATCTTCTTTCGCACCGTGCCGTATGGGGTTTCTTCCGTCACCATTTCCCGCTCCAATGTATACCGGCGCAAAAGGCTTTCCCGGATGCCAAGGGTAGTGGTATGCCGGAAAATTTCCCTCACAAGGCTATCCTTATCCTCCTGCCTGCACAAAACGGTGAGCAAAATGCCGGGTCGGTTCTTTTTCATGGAAACAGCCGTGGTAAACACATCCAATGCCCCTGCCGCAAAAAGCCGCTGCTGAGCATAGCCCATTTCTTCCCCGGTCATATCGTCTAAGTTGCAGGAAAGCTCCACGATGCTCCCGGGCTGCTCCCGCGTTTGTCCCAGCATTGCCCGGACGCAGTTTGCCGCCGGGAAATCCTTTTTGCCCATACCGTAGCCAATGCGTTCAACAGACATCATGGGCATAGAGCCAAAGTCATTGACAAAGGCTTTCAGCAGTGCCGCTCCCGTGGGGGTACACAGCTCCCCCCGGATTTCCCCGCCATACATGGGGATGCCCCTTAGGATATGGGCTGTTGCCGGGGCGGGAACAGGGAGGATTCCATGGGCGCAGCGCACCTGACCGCTTCCCACATGGATGGCAGACGCGCAGACCTTATCCGGGTTCAGCTTGTCCATCAAATAGCAAAAAGCCGTAATATCCGCAACGGCATCCATAGTTCCTACTTCATGGAAATGGATGTTTTCCACAGGCACACCGTGGGCATGGCTTTCCGCCTGAGCGATCAGGTCATAAACCGCCAAAACATGGTTGCGGACTTTTTCGGAAATATGTAAATGGGAAATCATATGGACAATTTCCTTCATGCCCCTGTGGTGGTGTTCGTGGGAATGGTCGTGGTCATGGTGGTGCATATGTTCATGTTCTTCCCTATCACCCACTGTGACCCGAAGATGGGTTCCCACGATGCCGCATTTTGTGGACTTTTCCAGATGATAGCGGACACCGGGAATCCCAAGACCGTTCAGCTCTCCGATGCTCGCATCTATATCGTCAAACAGCTCCAAAAGGGCGGCAGAGAGCATATCCCCGGCAGCACCCATGGCGCAGTCAAAATAAAGGACTTTCATTTCTTTTCCTCCATGTGGTTGATCATGTTTGCAAGGTAGCCCGCTCCGAAGCCGTTGTCAATATTCACAACGGAAACACCGCTGGCGCAGCAGTTGAGCATGGACAAAAGTGCTGCCACCCCTCCAAAGGCTGCCCCATAGCCAACACTGGTGGGAACAGCGATCACCGGGCAGTCAACCAGACCGCCTACCACACTGGCAAGGGCTCCCTCCATGCCCGCAATGGCAATGACCACAGAGGCGTTCATCAATTCGTCCGCATGATTTAGTAACCGGTGCAGCCCCGCTACACCCACATCATAAAGCCGTGTGACCTGATTTCCCAAAAATTCCGCGGTCAATGCCGCTTCCTCCGCAACAGGAATGTCGCTTGTTCCCCCGGTGGCAACGACGATGGTGCCAAGCCCGGAGGAAGCCGCAAAGCCGCCTAAAATGCCCACCTTCGCTTCTTTATAATAGGCAATGGGCTTTTGTGTCTGAATGATCTCCGCTTTTTCCTCGTCCAGTCTTGTGATGAGGACATTTTTCTGACCACCGCTGACCATGGCATCCAGAATACCAATGATCTGCTCCGGGGTTTTTCCCGCTCCGTAGATCACTTCCCCCGCCCCCTGGCGCAGCTTGCGGTGCAGATCCACCTTTGCGTAGCCAATGTCCGCAAAGGGCTGCTTTTTAAGCTGCAGGGCGGCTTCCTCCACAGAAATCGTTCCCCGCTTCACACCCTCTAAAATCTCTCTGATGTCTTTATTCATGGCGCACCTCCAGGTCCAAAAGGACGGCAGTGTAGTATCTTTTCAGTTCCTCCAGAATCTCTGCCCGGAATTTCAGCAACAAAGGAAGATGCCGCTCCTGAAGCTGTATTCTTGCTGCATCTCCCATGAGCCGGATGCGGAAGTCAGAAAAGCCAAGTTTTTTCAGATACTCCTCTGCCTGCTCCGTATGGAAAAGCATTTCCCGGGAAATGGGCGTACCGGTGGGTATCCGGGTGGCAAGGCAGGCATAGGCAGGCTTGTCGTGGGTAAAAAGACCCGCTTCCTGAGAGCGGCGGCGGATCTCAGCCTTTGTCAGTCCGCACTCCCGCAAAGGGGAACGAACACCCAGCTCTTGCAAGGCTCTCATGCCCGGTCTGTCAGAAGCATCATCGGAAGCATTTGTTCCGTCTATCACAAGGGAGAAACCGTCCTTTTTGGCGGCGGCAATAATGGCAGAAAATATCTCCCGCTTGCAATAATAGCAGCGATCAACAGGATTTTCCGTGACTTTCCCGCAGGACAGCACATCCAGCTCCACCGTCACCATTTCCACGCCCAGTTCCCCTGCCAGGCGCACCGCATCCGCATACTCAAACTGCGGTTGAAAAGCGGTTTTCACATAATAGGCTCTGATTTCCCCACCGCTTTCCTTTGCGGCATAGAGCAGATACGCTGAATCCACGCCCCCGGAAAAAGCGAGAGCAACCTTGGAATGGCATCTAAAAAACTCCCGAAGCTCCATAACAGTACCTCACCAATCATTCTCCCCTTATACTACCACATAGCGAATAAAAAAGCAAATTTTTCACGATTCCCTATTCACTATTACTTATTACCTAAAATCATCCCCCTGGGGGGCTTCCCTCCCGCGGAAAATATCGGTATAATCACAGCAAATCAAACAAAAAGGATGAATCCCATGAAAAAAATTATTGCGCTTCTATGCTGTTTTGTTCTGATCACCGGACTGTTTTCTGCCTGTGGAAGCACCGGCAGCGCAAACAAAGACAGCGTGATCATTGCCATTGGCTCAGAGCCGGAAACCTTAGACCCCACCCAGGGCTGGGGACACGGCAGCTCCCCCATTATTCAAAGCACCTTAGTCCGCTATACCAGCGAACTGACCTTTGAAAACGATCTTGCCAGCTCCTATGAACTGGACGATTCCGGGCTGGTCTGGACTTTTACTCTGCGGGAGGATGTTTACTTTACCGACGGTGAAAAGCTCACTGCCTCCGATGTTGCCTTTACCCTGAACACCGCCAAGGCAGCCCAAGGAAGCGTTGACCTTTCCTACATGGAAAGTGCGGTGGCACAGGATGAGAACACCGTAGTCATTACCCTCTCTCAGCCCACCTCTATTTTCCTCAACACTCTGGCTTCCGTGGGCATCGTCCCGGAACACGCCTATAGTGACAGCTACGGCAGAAATCCCATCGGCTCCGGGCCTTATAAGCTGGTGCAGTGGCGAGCCCAGGAGCAGATCGTTCTCACCGCCAATGAAAGCTACTATGGAGGCGTTCCTGCCATCAAAAATGTGACCATCGTGTTTATGTCCGAGGACGCGGCTTTGGCGGCGGTGCAGGCGGGTCAGGTGGATGTGGCATATTCCTCCGCCACCTTGGGTAAAACCGCAGTTTCCGGCTATCATGTGGAAGCGGTAAAATCCGCGGACAACCGGGGCTTCACCCTCCCCATGCTGCCCGATGAAGGAAAGACAACGGAAAGCGGCGCACCCATTGGAAACAATGTGACCTGCAACTTAGAGGTCCGTCAGGCGATCGCCTACGCCATTGACAGAGAACTGGTCGCGCAAACCGTGTTAAACGGCTTTGGTCGCCCCGCCTACTCCGAAAATGACGGTATGCCATGGAACAATCCGGAGGTGGTCATCAAGACGGATGTTACATACGCAAAAAACCTCTTGTCCGACCACGGCTGGATTGACACAGACGGTGACGGCATCGTGGAAAAAGACGGCATAAAGGCAGAATTTACCTGCGTTTACCCCTCCGGGGATTCTGTCCGTCAGGCTGTGGCACTGGCAGCGGCTGAACAGGTGGCGGCGATCGGTATTAAAATCCATGTAGAAGGCACAAGCTGGGATGACATTATGAAGCGGATGTTCTCCCAAGCGGTGATGATGGGCTGGGGCTCTGCCAGTCCCAACGAAACCTATTATCTATATCGCTCCGAGGGTGCTTTGCTGGACGATTTCTACAACCCGGAGGGCTACATGGATGATACGACCGATTCCTATTTGGATGCCGCAATGAAGGCTCTGACCCCGGAGGAAGCCAATGCTTACTGGCAGAAGGTTCAGTGGGACGGCAGTGCCGGCACTTCCATGAAAGGTCAATGCCCTTGGGTGTGGATCGTGAACTTAGATCATGTCACCTTTGTGCGGGACGGACTGAGTATCGGGCAGCAGCCCATCCATCCCCATGGTCACGGTATGCCACTGATCCAGAATCTGCATCAGTGGAAGTGGGAATAATAACAAATAAGAAACAGAAGGTCGTTGGCTATGAAAGGAACTTTGGGTCGTGTTCTGAAAAACTTCATAAAGCTCCTGAGTCTGCTGCTGGCTGTGAGCATCATTGCCTTTGCTTTGGTGAGCCTGTCCCCCATAGATCCTGTAAGACAGTATATTCTGGGACTGGGGACAGCGGTTTCCCCCGAACAAAGAGCGGAAATCGAAGACTATTGGGGCATGGACGAGCCGCCGGCAGAGCGTTACCTCTCATGGCTGGGGGAACTTCTCCATGGCAATCTGGGTGAGTCCTCCCTGTACCGCCGACCGGTGGCTGATATTATTGGAGAGCGGTTTTCCAATTCTCTTGCTCTGATGCTGTGCGCATGGGTGCTTTCCGGCGGTTTGGGGTTGGCTTTAGGCTGCCTTATGGGATTGCACAGAGATCGCCCGGTGGACAAGCTCCTGAAAAAGCTGTGCTACTTTCTCTCCTCCGTGCCCACCTTCTGGCTGGGGCTGGTCTTTCTGCTGATTTTCGCGGTTGGGCTAAAGTGGTTTCCCATCGGTTTTTCAGCCCCTATTGGTGTGTTGGAGGAAAATGTGACCCTTTGGCAAAGGCTTCATCATTTGGCACTGCCCGCTTTCACTTTAAGTCTCATGTCCTTTTCCCATATCGCGCTGCACACCCGACAAAAGCTGGTGGATGTTATGAACTCGGAGTATGTTCTTTTCGCAAAGGCAAGGGGCGAAGGAAAATGGATGATCCTGCGCCGCCATGGTCTGAGGAACATTCTTCTTCCTGCCCTTACCCTGCAATTCGCATCCTTTGCGGAGCTGTTCGGCGGCTCAGTGCTGGCTGAAAATGTGTTCTCCTATCCCGGTCTTGGCAGTGCCGTCTCCGCAGCGGGATTAAATGGCGATGTACCGCTCCTTCTGGGCGTGACCTTGTTTTCAGCCCTGTTTGTCTCCGTGGGCAACATGATTGCCAATCTGCTTTATGGGGTGATCGACCCTCAGATTCGGGAGGTGCGCCAATGAAGAAGCTGAACAGAAGAAAAAAGCTCCTGCTTCTCACCGCCCTCATGTCCGTTATTCTTATAACCATCTATGTTCTGGGTATCACCATTCCCGAAGAAGCCTATGCATCCAAAATTCTGGAAGGGAAGCAGTCTCCCTCTTTGTCCCACCCCTTTGGAACGGACAGCTTAGGTCGGGATCTTCTGGCAAGAACATTAAAGGGAATGTCCGTAAGCCTCACCGTGGGCATCACCGCATCGGTCATCAGTGCGGTCATTGCGGTTTTTGTGGGAATTGCCGCCGCAGCCGGGTCGAAATGGATCGACGGAGCGATCAACTGGTGCATTGATCTGGTCATGGGTGTCCCCCACACCATTTTGGTTATTCTCATTTCCTTTGCCATGGGCAGAGGGCTAAAGGGTCTGCTCATTGGCATAGCGGCGACTCACTGGTGCAGCCTTGCCCGATTGATCCGGGGGGAGGTTTTGCAGCTAAAGGGGCAGCAATATATCGCTGTCTCCCGAAAATTGGGAAAATCCAGCGGCTGGATCTTATGGCATCACCTTCTTCCCCATCTCGTCCCCCAGTTTCTGGTGGGGCTGGTGCTGATGCTTCCCCACGCCATTTTACATGAGGCGGCTGTATCCTTCCTGGGCTATGGTCTTCCCCCGGAGCAACCCGCTATCGGAATCATTCTGTCTGAAAGTATGCGATATTTATCCGCCGGGATGTGGTGGCCGGCAGTGTTTCCCGGGCTGAGCCTTGTGTTGGTGGTGCTTCTGGTGGACAAGCTGGGAGATGCCCTGAAAAAGATCTTAGACCCCTGGAGCGCGCAGGAATAAGGAGGCAGTCATGGAACAGAAGAAAGAAACCCTGTTGGAGATCCACGATTTGTCTGTCTCCTTTCGGATGTATAACCATGGATTGGAGCAAAAGGAGCTGCAGGTGATCTCCGATCTGCATTTGACCGTCTGTCCCGGGGAGGTCATTGCCATAGTCGGTTCCTCCGGCTCGGGAAAAAGCCTGCTTGCCTCCGCCATTTTGGGTATCCTGCCGGAGAATGCCACCCTTCATGGGCATTTGCACTATGACGGTCAGGTGCTGAACCAGGAAAGACAAGCCATGCTCAGAGGAACAGAAATTGCGCTTGTTCCCCAAAGTGTTGCCTTTTTAGATCCTCTGATGAAGGTGGGCAAACAGGCAGACGGTCACAAAAAGCCCTATCCCACAGAAAAGCGGCGGGGCATTTGGAAAAAGCTCTCATTGCCGGAAAGGACAGAACAGCTCTACCCCTTCCAGCTTTCCGGGGGCATGGCACGGCGGGTTCTCGTATCCACAGCCCTTATCACGGAAGCACGGCTCATCATTGCGGACGAGCCAACCCCCGGCATGAGCCTGGAGCAATCATTGGAAGCACTGAAAATGTTTCGGGAGATGGCTGACCGGGGCAAGGCAGTGGTTTTGATCACCCATGATATTGACCTTGCCGTGGAATTTGCGGATAAGATAGCGGTTTTTTATGGGGGAACTACGGTAGAAATCGCGCCTGCCGGGGATTTCAGGGAGGGCGAAAAGGCGCTGCGGCATCCCTATTCCAAGGCACTGTGGGCTTCCCTGCCCCAAAACGGTTTTCAGCCCATTGACGGCTTTCAGCCCTACCCCGGAGAGCTTCCCAAGGGCTGTCTGTTCGCCCCCCGGTGTCCCTGCAAAACCGCCGAATGTGAAGAAAAGCTCCCTCCGGTGCGGAACATCCGGGAGGGAGAAGTGAGGTGCTGGTATGGGACTTGAAGCGAAAAACCTTTCCTTCCGCTATGGCAGAAGCAGCCCGTGGGTGCTGGAAAACCGCAGCCTTAAAATCGAAGCCGGAGAAAGGCTTGCCCTTCTCGCCCCCAGCGGCTACGGAAAAACCACTCTAGCACTCCTTCTTGCAGGTTTTTTGAAACCAACAAAGGGGGAAGTATTGCTGGATGGTAATCCCCTTCCGGAAAAAGGCATCTGCCCGGTACAGATCATTCTGCAGCACCCGGAAAAGGCGATCAATCCCCGGTGGCGGCTGAAAAAGGTGCTGGAGGAAAGCGGACAAATTGACGAGGAACTGCTTTTTTCTCTGGGCATCCAACCCCAGTGGCTGGATCGCTTTCCCAGAGAGCTTTCCGGGGGTGAGCTGCAACGGTTTTGCGTTGCCAGAGCCTTGTCGTGCAAGCCCCGTTTTTTGATCTGTGACGAGATCTCTACCATGCTGGACGGCATCACACAGGCGCAGCTTTGGCAGGTGGTCTTACGGCAGGCAGAAACGGAAAACATGGGACTAATCGCCGTGACTCACAATCCTCATCTCGCAAAAAGAGTCTGCCAAAGAATCCTTGATTTGCAGGAATAGGTCATGGACATTTATAAAGCAGCTCCAGACTGTTTGCTTTAGAATCCAAATTCCGATTTACCGAACAGGATCGTTCCCTGGGAATCAAAACCAAAGGCGCCGATGACCGAAATTCAGACACCGCTTTACAGCCTGCAAACATAACAATGGAGCTTTCTCTTGATTTGGATCGCAGAACCTCTTTGTTCTGCGCCCAAGGGAGAAAGCTCCTTTTTGCGGGAGAAAGAATAATTGGGGTCAGGCACAACTGCCCAACCCCAAGATTACAAGCCATTATGCTCAAAGGACATCCCTTCCGGAGCGGTCACAGCTTTTGCAGATATTGCTCCAGCGCCCTCACTGCCCGCTCATCCGGCGTGGCAGAAAGTGTCACCACCGGAATCTGCGCCACAAGCT
>JAZNYB010000159.1:0-6900 GCA_045594185.1 Faecousia sp.
ATAGCTTACCCTCCTGACCGTTTCTTGAAGTTATTTTACATCCGAATAGAGAAAATGTAAAGTGGTACGAGTCGTATTTTTTTGCAATTCGACCACAAAAAAATCCGGCTCTCCTGAAAGAGCCGGAAGATGTTACTCTTGATTCTTTTTGCAAATGTGGTTATACAGCAAAATACCTCCGCCACTGATTCCCAGAGCAATGGCAAAGACGATGATGGCGAAGAGATAGCTTTCTGTACCCAGTGCGTTGCCGCCCAAGGTAGAGGTAATGATGGATGGGATGCGCCCAAGGGAGCAAATCAGAAGCCAATGTCCAAAGCGCATATCCGTCAGCCCAGCGAAATAACAAAGCATATCCTTGGGGGTGCCGGGAATCATGAAAACGATGAGAAACAGTAATGTCCTTTTCGGTGAGCTTTTCAAAAAGCGGATATTCCGCAGCTTTTCTCTGGGATAAAAGATTTCCACCAGCCGGATACCGAACCGCCTGACCAGTGCAAACACCAGAATACTACCCACAGTGGATGCCACAAGACACAGAAGCGTACCTTCAATCGCCCCAAAAGCATAGCCGCCCACGATCTCCAGGGGTTCACCGGGAATGATCGCGATAAGCACTTGGAAGATCACCATTCCCATATAGGCAACAGGGCCCCAAAGTTCCTTTTCCTCGATCCACACACGAAACAGCTCCGGCTGCGAGGCAAAGCGCACCATAGGTCTTCCCAACCAGTAGCAAGCGGCGGCAGAAACCACAACAGCGAGGACGATAACCGCAATTCCCAGCGTTTTTTTCATTTTCGGAGTCCATTCATCTTTCTTTTTCATTGATGCCCCTATCCTTCCCCAAAAGAGAAATAAAGAACTTTACCTGTATTATAGCAAGGCGAGGGTATAAAGTAAACGCCGCTCCACCTTAAAATCTTTAAGGTTTTGTAAATGTTTTACAAATGATCCCAAAGGCAATCCACAGAGCAACAGTCCCGAATCATCCTTTTACCTTCCTCAATGAAAAATGGCGCATCCGAAGATGCGCCATTGCGGAATGAAGAATTATACTCTCTCCTTGACCTTGGCAGCCTTGCCGAAACGACCACGCAGGTAGTACAGCTTCGCTCTGCGAACCTTACCACGGCGGACAGTCTCAACCTTGACCACACGGGGGCCATGAACGGGGAAAACCTTCTCACAGCCAACGCCATAGGAAATGCGGCGAACAGTAATGGTCTCGCCGATTCCGCCGTGCTTGCGGGCAATGATGGTGCCTTCAAAGATCTGGATTCTCTCACGGGAACCCTCGGTGATCTTCTGATGAACGCGAACGGTGTCACCCACGCGCATCTCAGGCAGCTCGGTCTTCATGTATTGGCTTGTCAGAGCCTTCATCAAATCCATAGTAATTGTCCTCCTTCATATTTAGGCGTTCATTCCCGTGTGACGGCACGGCAGAGGACTCACCTGTTTTTCAGACCGATTCATTCTAGCACAAACCGATTCAAAAATCAAGGATTATTTACAAAATTTATCTGTCTTTTTTGTAATCTTTGCCTATATTTTATTGCGCATCAAAAGATTTCAAAAGCACAGTCTTTCGTGGGCTTCCCTACAGGAAAACGCCCTTCCGGGAATCTTACTCCAGCCCCTGAACCCGCTCCAGCCACGCATCGAAGCCATCAGTACCCAAGTGTGCCTGAAAAGCGATCTGCTGCGCTCCTGTGAGGGCTTCAAACTCAGCCCAAGTGTAGTCCTCCGGCTGTTTCGCTCCGGGGACATCCCACGGGTTCGTTTCCGTCCGCTCCTGTGACCTCTCCAGCCACGCATCGAAGCCATCAGTACCCAAATACGCCTGAAACGCCATCTGCTGCGCTCCTGTGAGGGCTGCAAACTCTGCCCAGGTGTAGTCCTTGGGCTGTTTCGCGCCGGGCTGCTCCCAGGGAAATTCTTCCTTGCCGCTCTGTGTCCCCATAAGCCAATCCTCAAAGCCCTCAGCACCCAGCTCATACCAAAAGGCAAGCTTCTTCGCGTCTGTCAGGACATCGTAGTCGTCCACGGTATAATCCTCCGGCCGCTTGGCTTCGGTTTCGTCCCAAGGAACATCTGCCGCTTTTTTCAGCCAAGCCCCAAAGCCTTCCAAGCCCAAATGCTCCTGAAACGCAAGCTTTTGGTCATCCGTCAAAGCATCATATTCATCCCAAGTGTAATTACCGGGCTGTTTGGAGTGCCCTTCGTCCCACGGCATGGAATCTGACTGCTCCCCTTCGCTGCTTTCCGGATTCTCACCGCCCTGATGCCAATGCTGGAGGTATTCTCCATCCGCAAAGCTATTCCAATCTGTTGGGTTTTCCTTGCCACAGCCAGCCAACAGCAAGCACAAAGCAATTATAAGGATCGTGGCACGCATACTCAACCTTGTTCGCATCCAGCTTGGTCATCTGGTCAGCCACGGGAGCAGACAGATTCAGCACATTGCTGGTGGTGGTAACCACATCACGCTTGACCAGATCAGCCTAACCGTTGAGATTGATCTTGCCAATGACAGGATTCTCTCTATCCTCAACAGCCTCAGAGTAGTCCACGGTGAAGTTGTCCAGATAGTATGTATAGTTCCGTTGATGGAGCCGTTCTCTGCCCACAGCATGTTGTTGATCGCCTTGTGGAATACCAGAGCCAGGAAGAACTCACCAGTCTCACCGGTCATGCCGTCGCTGGGATCCTTGTCGTACTGCTTGGCAGCCTTCAGGGCAATCTTCTCAAAGGCACTGATATCCATGGACAGGTAATGCCAGCCGGATTCATCAATGTTGTAGTAAACATTCTCGGATTCCATCATGCTGACAACATTTTCGGTATCGACTACGCCGTCACCATTGGAGTCAGTCATGTAGTGACCCTGCACCCAGCACTGGATATTATCCTCGGGAACATAGAGCCAGAAGCCCACGGAGCGGGCATTTTCCAGAGTAATGGCTTCGCCGTCAACGCCCAGTCTGATCCAGGCATACTGCTCAGAGTGGGAATCCTTGGAGGACAGACCGTTGGTCTCCAAACGCATGGAATAGTTGCCATCGTGAACCTGACCATTGGCGCGGTCAGCCAGAGACAGAGCAAGCTCATAATCCCAGTGGGCAGCATTCTTACGGTTGTTGATAACATTCCAGATATCAATATCTTCCTGGCCGCCTTCAAAGTCCCACGGAACAACAGAGCCCTTGCCCAGATTCAACTGCACAGTGGCGGTAAGCTGGGGATTCATGTTCAGGGTAGCGGTGACGGTACTGGTCAGATCAGCGGGGGCATCAGCCTCCTCCACAGCAGTGAAGCTCAGACCGTTAATGGTGCCTGTATTGATGATGCAATGCTCACCAATTACAGAACAGGCATTCACAACGGCACCAGCCATAACCACTGTGCCCTTTCCAATGGAAACACAGGCTGAGATCTGCGCCGACGGATGGATCAGGGCAACCCAATTTACATCATACCGCTCAGCGATCTCCGCTCTGATCTCGTTGTTTCCCACGCCGATGATAAAATCCGTAGCACCGTCATCAAGCTCCTTGATCCGGTCGCTGGTTCCCAGAATGGGAAAACCCATACACATACCCGCAGCATGGTCGTCAAGGAAAGATATGTCCTTATATCCATTTTTCAGTGCGTTGTCGGCAATCACCTTACCATGACCACCGGCACCAATAATAATTAGACGATTATTCATGGCTAGTCATTCCCTCTTCGCTGCCCATAAATTCTTCCATGGTCACAGAAGTTGCGGATGTGATCCCATCCCGCTTTAGAACCTTCCCTACGGTCTGAAATAAGATCCGCCAATCACCAAGGAAACTGATGCTATCCACATACTGGACATCATACTCAAATTTCTTTTCCCAACTGATAGCATTGCGGCCATTTACCTGCGCCAAGCCTGTGATACCGGGACGAACTTCCAGCCGCCGTCTCTGCTGCCGGGAATAGCGTGGAACATACTTCAAATACAATGCTCTGGGGCCTACCAGAGAAACCTCCCCCCGAACCACATTCCAAAGGGAAGGCAATTCATCCAAAGAGGTACTGCGCAGAGTTTTTCCAAACCGCCCCAGCCGCTCCTCGTCCGGGAGCAGATTCCCTTCGGCATCCTTCCGGTCAGACATGGAACGGAACTTATACAGATAGAAAGGCGTGCCGTCTTTTCCCGCCCGCTCCTGCCTGAACAAAACCGGTGAGCCAAGCTTGGTTCGGACAAGCACTGCCACCACCAGCAAAACAGGGCTGAGCAAAACCAGCGCAAGCAGCGCAATACATATATCCTGAGGAACTTTTATGTACTTTTCATAAAACCCTTTTTTCTGTTTGGTGATCATATATGCCTCACTTAAAACAGCTTCTCACGATCTCAATGATCCGATCCTGCTGCTGGGCGGTCATTTTAATATCACTGGGCAAGCACAAGCCCCTTTGGAAAATATCCGCGCCAACATCCTTGCCGGAAACCGACACAAAGCCGCAATCCCCATAAATGGGCTGCAGGTGCATGGGCTTCCAGATGGGTCTGCTTTCCACATTACAGCTTTCCAAGACCCTGTAGATCTCGTCGGGACAGGTCTTCCCCGCTTCTGCCAGATAGGTGGATTCCTTGCTGCTTCTCTCCTGAAGGCACATGGCGTCCTCCCGGAGCAAAATGCAGGAAAGCCAGTAATTAGGCTCCGCAGACTCCGGGTCATAGGGATTCATGGTAACAGGCAGCCCCGCAAAGCCTTCCTGATAACGCCGGTAAATCGCCTTTTTCCGGGCAATGTGTTCCTCCAAATAGGGGTACTGCCCACGGACAACACCGGCTACCACATTACTCATACGGTAGTTGAAGCCCATTTCCTCATGCTGATACCAAGGTCCCGCTTCTCTCGCCTGAGTCGCCAACTTGCGAGCCTGAACCGCAACTGTCTCGTCATTGGTCAGGAGACATCCACCCATGGAGCCGGTGATGATCTTCTTGCCATTATAGCTGATGGCAGAATAATCACCAAAAGAACCGCACTGCTTACCATTAAGGGTCGCACCCAAAGCCTCTGCAGCATCTTCGATCAGGATCGCGCCATGCTTCCGGCAGATCTCCCGAATCCGATCCACTCTGCCCGGGAAGCCGTACAACTCCGCATAGACCACCAGCTTCACATCCGGATACAGCTCAAATGCCTTTTCCAGCGCGGCGGGGTCCATATTCCATGTGGCAGAGTCCGTATCAATAAATAACGGAATGCCCCCTTCATATAAAACAGGGTTTACGGTTGCGCTAAAGGTCATATCCGAGCAGAAAACCTTTTTATCCTTCAGTGCGCCGCAGCCGGGCTCAGGCTTGCCGTAGAGCCTCTGCCCGGCAATCCTCAGGCAAAGATGCAGCGACGCCGTACAGTTAGATAAGGCAACAGCATAATTTAATCCGACCTTTTCTGCCGCGATCCGCTCCACCTGCTGAATATTCTCACCAATTGTACTCATCCAGTTGGTGTCATAGGCCTCAACCATATATCGCATCTCATCACCGTGCATCGTCGGCGATGCAAGCCAAACTCTCTTTTCAAAAGGTTCCATCATCACATCTCCATCTAAAACTTCCACCTGCAACCGGTCTTAATGCCAAAGTTATTCGGGGATAACTTCCGCAGGCGCGAAAAGGCATACTCGCCGTACTTTACAGTTTAACATTTTCCTCTCTTATTGTCAACTCAGATTCCCCCTTTTTTGACATATGCAGAAAAAAGTGATGCGCTACGGTTACAATGCTTCAATCATTCTGCCGTCCGTGCCGAAGGTATAGTACCCCTCCGGGAGAAGGTCGTTGTGAACAGATACCCAGTATTCCCCTACGGCAGCCTGGGCATTGGAGCGGATATAATAATAGTATCCCTCCAGAAGGATCAATCCCGCTCCGTACTGCTTCTTGCCGTTTCTGTAATAGAACAGTCCTCCGTTTTCCCAAATAATGCCATTTTTTAAGGCAGGGTCAAGACCTACGATGACAGAAAAGCTGACAGAGGAAACCTCTCCTGTCCCTGTGTTGTCATAGACGGTTGCGGTTATTTGGGCACTTCCGTTGTCCACACCGTGGAGAACAGCCCTTCCCGGTTCTTCTGCCGGAGTTACTGTTGCCGCCCATTCATTGGAGCTTTTCCATGTGACAGAATAATCATCACAGCCGGAAACCACCAGCTCCGCCTCAAAAGTGTCTCCCACAGCCAGCTCTGTTCCCCGGGCAAGTGAGGGGTCGCCCCATGCCACAAAAAGATCTTTCATAAAAACACTGCCCGGGCTGGGGGTTACAGTGGTATCCGCAGCCCAATTCCGATCCCATGTGGAGCTGTTTGTGCCCATGTTTTTCAGGTTGCACAGACCATCGGCACTGTAACGGCGAAGCTCCACCCGGTCAGAATATATTTCAATGATAGCGGAAGAAGTGGTGGCATCCGGCTCTCCGGAGTAGGTATAGCCTACATAGCCGGGAAGGAAATAGGTAAAATGGATCTCCTCCGTGGTATAGTCATATTCATCGAAGCCCTCAGGGTCGAAAACCATCATCTGTGAACCGGGGGCGTAATAAATGCAGGAGCCGCCCAAATAGCGGTCATAGCCGCCGGAGTGGTTATGCCCAAAGAGGTAAATGATGTTTAAGCCCTTCTGCCCCGCTTCATTGAGAACATTTACCAGATAGCTGGCATAACGGTTGTCCCCTCTGCCGGAGTTGTGGAGGGGCACATGGGTGATGATAAAAATGGGCTTGGTATAATTAGCCTCGGCTTTTTCGTCCAAATAATCTTTCAGCGCATTGGCGGTTGCTTTAATGGGAGCCGCCTTAAAGTCGGAGGCCAAGCGGTCTTAGGAAGACAAGAGAGACTAACAACTCCTTGG
>JAZNYB010000160.1:0-6375 GCA_045594185.1 Faecousia sp.
AGTCGATCTCGTCGGGATCGCAGTTGGTGTCAACGATAGCAACGATGGGGATGTTCAGCTTGTGAGCCTCGGCGATGGCGTTGCGCTCCTTGCGGGGGTCAACGATGAACAGGGCACCGGGGATCTTCTTCATGTCCTTCACGCCGCCCAGGTACTTCTCCAGCTTGGCGATCTCGCCCTGATGCTTGATGACTTCCTTCTTGGGAAGCATGGCGAAGGTGCCGTCGGCTTCCATCTTGCGGAGCTGAGCCAGACGGTCAATACGGGTACGCATGGTGCGGAAGTTGGTCAGCATGCCGCCCAGCCAACGGGCATTGACATAATACTGATCAGCACGGAGTGCCTCTTCCTTGATGGCTTCCTGAGCCTGCTTCTTGGTGCCAACGAACAGAACGCTCTCACCGTTAGCGGCCAGCTCACGAACGAAAGAATAAGCCTCTTCCAGCTTCTTCACGGTCTTCTGCAGGTCAATGATATAGATACCATTGCGCTCCGTGTAGATGTAGGGGGCCATTTTGGGATTCCAGCGGCGGGTCTGATGACCGAAATGCACGCCGGCTTCCAGCAACTGCTTCATAGATACGACTGCCATTTTGTTTCTCCTTTTTGTTTTGCCTCCACCCCGTTCATTCCGCTTCCGCACTATCTTCCAAAGACAGCACATCGGAAGTCGATCCTGAGGGTGTGTGGTTTTTTGATGTCATAGCCCTTTTGAGCCACGCTAGGACATTGTAGCAAATCCTCTTTCAAAATGCAAGCATTATTTTCGGAAAAATCATATTTTTTCCATAGGTTTTTCCGGTTTTTACCCATTCCCGCCCGGATTCAAAACAACTTTGGCTTCGGTCGGGGCATCCGGCAGCGATCGCACTCGATCTCCACCAGAATAATATCCTCCCCCATGCGCCGGATGCAGCTCCAGGGAATGACAAAATCATCCTTTCGTCCCAAAAGACCGAAAAACCGACAGGGTCCCGGCACGATCAGGGCGCACACCTGCCCATCGGGGACACGCACCTCCACATCGGAAACGAACCCCAGCCGCTGTCCGTCGCATACATTGACCACTTCTTTGCATCGCAAATCGACAATTCGCATTCCCATGAAATGACCCCCATTATTTGATGCTCTCCTTGCCTGCCAAGTTTACGCAACAACGATTCACGATTCACCAGCTGCCCCCGGCATTCCTTTTGTACCAGTGTATGCGCCCTTATCCGTGGTATGCGGAAAAAGAGCCGGGGTCACAACGCCCCAGCTCTCAAAATGCTTATTTAATTGCGGTGCCGATACGCTGACCCCAATGAACCTGCCGCTCCTGCCCATCCACAGGAAATTCCGGCAAAAGCTCTGCTCTCTCTGCTTCCAGAAGCAAAACCACCGTAGAGCCGCCGTAGAGGAACAGTCCCTTTTCCTGCCCTCTTTCAAAAGAGCCGGTTTGCTGATGGTTTTTGATCTTTCCCACCAGCAGCGCGCCAACCTCAATCTGCGCCGCAAGACCGAAATGTGCCGTTTCCATAAGGGTATATTCCCGGCTGTTTTCGTGGAATACCGGCACAGATTCCATGGCAATGGGTCTGACCGTATGTAGCCGACCGGGAATGAAATGGTTTTCCCCCTTCACCCCGGAATCAAAGTAATGATACCTGTGATAATCCCCCACACACAGGCGAAACACCAGGCACAGCCCACCCGCAAAACGGTCTGCCGCCGGGTCATTTCCCAAAAGCCGCTTCACCGTATACCGGCTTGCCTTAATGGGGATTTCCCCGGTTTCCGTAATGGGGTACGCCGACAGCCGCCCGTCGCAGGGAGCGGTGAGTGCCTCAGGGGTCATGTCCACGGAGCGGGTATCCGGCTTCAGCTTCCGGGTAAAGAAGTCGTTAAAGCTGGAAAATTCCGTCTTTTGGCATATAGTCAGGTCGATTCCATTCTTTTTGGCAAAGCCGGGGATGAGATGTTTGGAAAGACCGCTGTCCATATACCGCCCAGCCAGACGGGACAGCCCCGGAGCGGTGAGTCCTTTCAAAATCAGCCGTCCCAAAGCGGTCTTATAAAGAAAGGTCAGGGATCCTGAATCGTCTTTATACTCAGCCATGGACAAAATACCGCACCAGAAGGAACAGCACCGCTTCCACGGCACCGATGCCCACCATAACCAAAATCGACTTGAACCCGGGCTTGCGCAGGCGGAAGTTGCCTACAAAGGCAGCCGCTACCAGAAGCATCACGGCATAATACAGCCAAGTGTTGTTTCCCGGTAAGATCCGCTCCACCAGAGCCACCGTGGGGAAGATCAGGGAAGCGGAGGTCACAGGAAGTCCCGTATAATACTTTCGCGCCCCGGAGTCCTGACTTTGCCGCTCCTCCTCGGTCACATTATAATAAGCCAGCCGAATGAGAGCCGCCAGAATGTACAAACAGGAGATCGCCGTCACCAGAACGCCGGGCAGCCGGAAACCGCCGATCTGGGCATATGTGGTTGCCCGCAGGGAAAAGCCGATGCACACCGGCAAAATACCGAAGGCGGCCAGATCCGCCAGAGAATCGATCTGAATACCGAAGGCGCGCATTTGGTCGGTTCTGTCCTTTTTGCTCCGGGCAACTCTGCCGTCAAAGGCATCACACAGACCGGAAAACAGAAGCAGAAACACCGCGATATAGGGGTGGTGCGTTCCACTGAGAGCAACAGAAATACCTGCCACCGCGGAGATCACCGAGCAATAGGTCAGTATCACCGTATAGTCATAAAATCCAATCATGGAAGCTTCTCCTTTATTCGCATCTCCCGGGAGTACCTTGCGGACAAAAGGAAACGCTCTTTTGCCGTGGGAGCTGCCCCATTTCAGCCGCGGTTCGGGAGTTTAGTCATTATACCTTGTTTTTCGGCAAAATGGAAGTCTTTTTTCATTTTTTCTTCAAGAATTAGTAGTTTTATACAAAAACCGAAGCCCTTTGTCACATTCTATTGGAACAGGAAAACTCCCGACAGTTTTTGCTCTGCCGGGAGCTCTGATTTCAGGAGCTTGGTCTGTGCTGTAAGCTCCGATTTATAAGAAAGTTTGCCGATGATGGATTGTAGGGGCCGGACATGTCCGGCCCGGCGGCAAACTTTGTAAAACAGCACCATTTGGGGCGAATCCGTACAAATTTACGGTGCCTAACGACCCGGATATATCCGGTCCCTACAGAGCACAACGCACCGATAAACCAAAATTTGAAAGTCTCTTTACTGCGCGCAATCAACCGTTTTCAGGGTCAGCACTGCCTTAAACAGGTCGCCGTCTACGCCCAGCTCCAGCTTGCCCCCCTGCAATTCCATGAGGCTTGCGGCAATGTTCAGCCCCAAACCGCTGCCTTCCGTATTCCGGGAGCGGTCACCACGGACAAAGCGTTCCATAAGCTCCTCCGGGGAATGTTCCAGAGGTTCTTTGGAAATGTTTTTCACGCTCACAAGGATGTGTTCTTTGTCCCCGGTCACATCCACATAGACCCTTGTTCCTGGCAGGGCATACTTCACGCAGTTGCCCAAAATGTTGTCCATGACCCGCCAGAACAGTCTGCCGTCCGCTTTTGCGTATAACTCCACATCAGGCAGTTTTTTCACAACTTTCAGAGCTGCCCTCTCCATTTTCTCGTCGTATTCAGCCACAGCTTGGTTGATCAGCTCCACAATGCTCGTATTTGTCAGTTCAACCGCAAGATTGCCGGAGCTTGCCTTGGACATTTCCACCAAGTCCTCCGTCAGCTTTTTCAGCCTTTGAGACTGCCGCGCGAGGACTTCCAGATATTGGGCTTTTTCCTCCGGGGTATGTTCCTTTTGCAGTAAGTCTACATAGGTGACGATGGAAGTCAGGGGGGTCTTAATGTCGTGGGAGACATTGGTGATCAGCTCTGTTTTCATTCGCTCGGAACGCATCCGCCGCTCAACCTCCAGCTCCGCTCCGGCACTTAAGGCGTTGATGTCCTGCGCCACCAGACGGAAGTTGCCGTAAAGCCCCCGCAGGTCTACCCGGCTGTCCAAATGCCCCTGTGCCATGCGGTGCAAAGCCTTTTGCAGCGTACCGAAGCTGAGCGCGTAACAGACCGTCAGCCCAGCCCAAAGAAGCAGACCCAAAAGCAGCAGGAGGACGCTTCGTCCCCATACCGCCAGCAGAAACACCAGACCCAGCCCAACACCGATGGTCAGCCATTGCCAGATGAGAGGGAGCATACGCAGCAGCCGCCCCATTCCTCTTGCCACAGCCTTTACCCCTCGCCAGCACAGCTCTATAAAACGCCACACCAGCTTCAGACACCACCGGAAGATCATCAGCACCCAAAACACCAGTGTCTTTCGCAGAATATAGCCGCAGCCCTTTTTCAGCCGTGCCGCAATGCTTAGCGCGCAGCCCAGCAGCACCGCCGCCAAAAGAACACAAACGCCGCAAAGACTGGCGATCAGCAACGCCCCCTCATATCCGGCGAGGCTGTGTTCCCAATAGCGGAGAAGCTCATCCAAAAGCCAGAACAGCAGCACCCCCAGCCCCACAGGAACAGCCAGATAAAGCTCCAAAGGGATCTTGTCAAAAACATTCAGCACGATCTCCTCTTTCCCCGGGCGATGTCCCGCGGCGCAGAACAGGTACACAGCGGTAAGGATGAATACCAGAAGACTTGCCCCCATAAGCCACAGGGCTGTTGTTTTCAGGCGAAACAGAGTGGTCAGCACAGCATATGCCACAGAGAAGCGGTCGGAAAAACCGGTGTCCTTCAGGATATAGCTTTCCACTGTCCAGATGGTATCCAGAGAATGGTAAACCTCCTCGTAGGATGTGCTTGTATGGAAACTGCCATCCCCGTTCAGATGGTAGTCCACCTTTTCCTCTATGGTCATATAAGAGGGCTGCACTTCGGTCACAAAGCGGAAAAGAACAGGCTGGTTTTCGTAATTGGAGGTAAGCCGCAGCCCGCTTGCCGTGGACAGCTCCTGATTGCTCTGACGATAAATGGAGAAGCGGTAATTGGTATATTCGGAATTAAAATAGAAATTCCAGCCCTCCGTGTAGTAATAATTCTTCTCCGGCGCGTGAAGCTCCTGAGCATAGTAATTCGCCATATCCCGGGCAAGGCTCATGGTCATATCTTCCATATAGTCCGACACCAGCTTGCCGTTATCCTTGGTATAAGCACCAAGGGCAGCGCAGGCGATCACCGCTCCCGCAGAGAGCAAAAAGGTCAACAGCGTTACCACCGCCAGCAAAAAGGCAAGGGTTTTCAGCAATCCTCCTGCCCATGTGTTTTGTTTTTTCATGGTTTTCTTCCTCCTTCCATTTTATAACCCTGTCCCCAGACCACCTTTAAGTACCGGGGCTCTGAGGGGTTGATCTCAATTTTTTCCCGCAAATGCCTTATATGCACCGCCACAGAGCCTTCAGACCCCAGAGGTGCTTCCTTCCACACCGCTTCATAGAGGGCTTTGGAGGAATAGACCTTTCCGGGGCTTGCCATGAGACAGCGTAATATGGCAAATTCCGTGGGAGTCAGGCTCACTGCTTCTCCGTCCACAGTGACGGTCTTTGTCTCGTCATCCAAAGTCACCGCCCCCACGGAAAGATGGCTGCTTTTCGCGCCGCCCAAACCGCCCAGAGTGGTGTACCGCCGAAGCTGAGAACGCACCCGCGCCAAAACCTCCATAGGCTGAAAGGGCTTGGTCACATAGTCATCCGCGCCTTCGTTCAAGCCCTGAATCTTGTCCTCCTCCTCGCTTTTCGCCGTAAGCAGGATCACCGGCACATTGGAAAAGGAGCGAATGATCCGCAGTGTCTCGATCCCATCCAGTTGAGGCATCATCACATCCAGCAGAATCAGGTGCAGCTCCTCCCGCCGGGCGATCTCCACAGCCTCCATGCCGTTACAGGCTTCCAGAACCCGATAATCTCCCATGGAAAGGTATATCTTCAAAGCACCCACAATATCTCTTTCGTCATCGCAAACCAATATGTTATACATCTTTCTCTCACCTCGCAGGCTTATTATACCAAATCACAGTTTAAGGGAAAAGAGGGTAATTCCTTAAAGATTCCTTAACGCCCCATCTGCCCTCTGTGATTTCCCTCCCAAATTCCGACAGTGTTCTATGCTGTTCGCATATTTTTCTGAATTTCTGTTTTTTTGAAAAAATTCAAAATATGCGGCGAACGATTTTTGTCAAAACAATCTTGAAAAACTTAACAATTTATGATACTTTAGACTCATCGCCACTCCGGTTATGGCGGAAAAGACCGGAGGGCTGTCAAATTAACAGGAGGAGAGGACAGCAAATGGATAATCGAGTCAAGGTTTTGATTGCCGACAGCAGTGAAGCCTTTTGTGATCGTTTGAAGGATGCTCTGC
>JAZNYB010000161.1:0-2643 GCA_045594185.1 Faecousia sp.
ACATTCAGCTTTCCGGCGGCGAACCTACCATGCGGGATGATTTGGATGAAATCATTGCATTGGGTAAGGAAAAGGGCTTTGCCTTTTTCCAGCTGAATACCAATGGCGTTCGGATCGCCAAGGAAGAGGGCTATGCGGAGCATCTGGTTGAGGCAGGTGTCAGCGTGGCATTTTTACAGTTTGACGGTCTGGACGATAATATTTACCGGACCCTTCGTGGTGCGCCTCTGACGCAACTGAAAATCAAAGCCATTGACAACTGCAAGGCAGCAGGCCTGCCGGTGGTGCTGGTGCCTACGGTTGCACCCGGTGTCAATGATCATGCTTTGGGCGATATTCTGAAGTTCGCCCTCAGCCGCGCGCCCCATATCCGGGGCGTTCATATCCAGCCCATTTCCTACTTTGGCCGCTGCGGCCTGGAAGCTCCGGAAGTCCGGCTGACCATTCCTGCGGTACTGCGCCGCATCGAAGAGCAGATGGACGGCGTCATGAAGGCTGCTGACTTTGGTGGCGGCGGTGCGGAGAGTCCCTATTGTTCCTTCCACGCCAGCTTCATGCGTAGAAAAGATGGAAGTCTGAAAGCTCTGCCCCGGCGCAGGAGCCAGTGCTGCTGCGTCAAAAGCAGTGAAGCCCGGGATTTTGTGTCCCAGCAGTGGAGCGGCAAAGCAGCAAACTGTGACGGAGATGAAGCCACCTCTTCCCTGGATGCTTTCCTGCAGCAGACGGTTGAGAACACGTTCACCGTTTCCGGTATGGTATTCCAGGACGCCTACAATTTAGACCTCGACCGGCTTCGCCGCTGCTATATCTGCGAAGTGGACTCAGGATACGGCATGGTGCCCTTCTGCGCCTACAATCTGACAGATATTCACGGACGGGCCTTGTACAGAAAATGAAACGAACGAATTTAGAAAACTGGATCGAAAAAACCGAAGGGCTTCCGAAACTTACCCGGGAGGGTTTGGAAGCATTGCAATTAACCCGGCTCAATGAAACCCTTGAGAGACTGAAAGCAAGAGGCGGTTTTTATAAGGATTGCCCTGAGAAACTGGATTCTCTTGCTGAACTTCAGAATCTGCCCTTTACCACGGCGGAAGATCTGTCTGTCTACCCGGGAAAATTTTTGCTGACATCCCAGTCAGAAGTGAGCCGGGTGATCTCCGGAGCCACCTCCGGCACCACTGGGCCTGCAAAACGGGTGTTTTATACAGCCAATGACACGGAACATACCGTGGGATTCTTCGCCGCAGGCATTTCGGAAATGCTGTCTGCGGGAGAAAAATGTTTGATTGCATTCCCGTTTACCGGTCCCTTTGGCTTGGGTGACTTGATTGCCCAGGCGGTGGAGCGGCTGGGAGCAACCCCCATCAAGGCTGGCTTTGGTGGAGTCTGGGGAGAACTGACAGCGCTGGTTCGGGAAACTCAGCCGGAAACCTATATTGGTTTTCCGGTGACGCTTCTGAGCCTCGCCCGGATATATGGGGAGGATTTCCCTATCAAGCGGGCGTTGGTGTCTGGCGATGCCTGCCCGAAGGGTGTCATGGAAGAACTGGAAACCGTATTGGGGAACAAACTCTATCCCCACTATGGCAGCCGGGAGTGCGGCCTGGGCGGTGCGGTGACCTGCTCGGCCTTTGAAGGAATGCATTTGCGGGAAAACCACATCATCCCCGAAATCATTGATGAAAACGGCAATGTGCTGCCCGATGGGGAATATGGCGAGCTGGTCATCACCACCATCGGTGCCGATGCCATGCCCCTGATCCGCTATCGCACGGGAGACTATACCCGGATTCTGCCGCAGTGTCTCTGCGGCGGTGTCACCAGACGCATCGATACCGTTTCCCGCCGGGAAGGGAGCATTTCTATCGAGGAACTGGACAGCAAACTGCTGCATATTCCGGAATTGGTGGATTATCGGGCATCCTTCGATGGAAAGTTGACCATTGAGGCACGAACACTTTGCGAAGGGGTGCAAAGACAAATATATGATGGAGCAAAGGAGATTTATCCGGAGCTGCAAGTCAACGTTCATACATCTTTATGCCGACAGTCTGACCGCCCCATGTACTTGGGAAAGCGGCATATTGTGCAGGAATAAGTTATGTGCGAGTTGATTCGTTTTCGTGCAGTTTCACACAGAAGTGTTCCGGCGACCTTGCATCAGGGATTTTTTGAAATATAATAATAGATGTCTACATGAGGAAGACGAAACGGCACAAGCCTTCCCCACAGATAACATCCATTTGGGGAGGGATTCAGAGGAATCCCTCTTTTGTTTTCGGAGGTGTGTACAGATGCGAATTGGTGCGGCTTTTCAGTCCGGGCAGCCTCAGACCTGTCTGGAAGCGGAATTCTCCGTCAGCAAGGGAGATGCGCATATCAGCAGCAAGCTGATTTCTTTGCTGTTCCTGATCCGGGAGACACAATCTGTCCGGGATGCCTGCAGCCGTATGCAGATTTCCTACTCCACCGCCTGGAATATGCTCAACACCGCAGAAAATGCGCTGGGTTATCCGCTCCTCCTGCGCAACAAGGGCGGCCCCTCGGGCACAGGAAGCCTCCTGACCGAGAAAGGGCAGGAATTGCTCAGCGCCTATGCGCAGTTTGAAAGTGCCGCAAAGGAGAATATGGAAAAATTGT
>JAZNYB010000162.1:0-8428 GCA_045594185.1 Faecousia sp.
TATTATATTAAATAAATGCCGTTGAAAAAGTTTTTCGAAAATTTTTCAAAAAATGCTTGACAAACGGTTTTTTGTGTGGTAATATAGCAAAGTCGCTTGAAGCGATAGTTGGTGTTGATTGCGGTGAGGGTCCACCTGTTCCCATACCGAACACAGAAGTTAAGCTCATTTGCGCCGACAATACTTGGCGGGTGACTGCCCGCGAAAATAGGTAATGCCAACACAAAAGCCTCGACTGAAAGGTCGGGGCCTTTTTCTGCCTAAAACACCCCACCGGGGTTCTTTGTATTTTGGAGGTAGCAATGGAAAAGACCATTGAAACAGAAGTAATTGAAAAAGTTCTGACCCTCTATGGCTTTGATGCAGCGATTACAGAGCAGAAATCATATATCCACGCCATCGAAGATGATGGCTGGCTGAAGCTGATCTTTCGTGTCACTTTGGAAAACGGAAAGCTGCTGGTCATTAAGATACTCCACGAGGATGACGACTTGTCCGCTGAGATGCAGAAAGTGGAGAATCAAAGTATCTTCTCTGAACGTATGCGGAGTCACGGAATCAAGACACCTGCAAGATATCAGGCAAACGGGAAATACTGCAATCAGTTTACCTATCACGATCTGCCTTGCATGGTCACTGTGGAGGACTGGTGTGGGGAGGAAATTGCGGAGATCACCGCCGATATTGCTTATCAGGTCGGTGAGCTCATGGCACAGATGCACACGATCTCTCTTGAGAACAAATGCGAGATTGGGCACAGAACACTGTTTTCCGCAGCCTATTGGAATGATGTGGACTGCTTCCCGGAGTTCTGCGAGATCACACAGGACGAAAAGCTGGATCAAGAAGTGGTAGCACAAATCAAAACACTGCACGGTCAGAAGCTGGAGAGAATCCGCGCTGTGTGGGAAACACTTCCCAAGGCAGCAGTCCAGGGCGACATTTCCATCAATAACCTTGTTCATAGCGAGGACGGTCTGATTGTCTTTGACTATAACAATGCGGGTGACGAAGTGCTGATTTCCGATTTTGTCATGGAAGGTCTGCTGACTGCATATGAGATGGAACTGCCGGATGGAACACCTGCATCCTGTCGGGAGCAGCTCTTCCCGGCACTGCTGAATGGATACCTTTCTGTCAGGAGCTTAAGCGAAGCGGAAAGAAAAACCGCTTGGGAAGTCTATACTCTTTACCATGGCCTGTGGTTTAACCGAATCGTATATAACGAAGATTCTCTTGATTCATTGGTGAAGAAGGGCAACTATGAAGCGGCCAACCGCCTGTTGAAACAGATGCTGACGGATATGCAGGAAGTTGATGACGGAAGATTTAGAGGATAACCATATGCTGACGAAAGAACAGTACCTTGCTGATCCCTGCAAGGCCGCATCGATCCCGTACTGGAAAGCAAAATCCATAACCATCCCGGATGGCATGAAGCTTCTGCACCAAGATGATTTCGACATAACGGAACACCGACAGTACATAGACGAGCCTTATTTTCGACTGATCCATAAGCTGAAAGGCTTGGCCGAGCCGGTACTGCCACAGGGCTATTCATTCTGCACCGCCACGATTTCCGAATACTCAGCACATATCAGAAGTTGCTATGACGGAATTGGTATTACCGAAGAAGAACTACGAAGCTACACTCTCCGCCCTGTTTATGATGCAGCTTTTTGGCTGGCTGTCAAGGATGATTACACCGGCACCATAGTGGCAACAGGCATTGCAGAGCTGGATCGTGAGATCGGTGAGGGTGTTCTGGAATGGATTCAGGTATCACAAAACCACAGAGAAAAAGGTCTTGGCAGATATATCGTTTCGGAACTGCTATGGCGAATGAAAGGTAGGGCTGACTTTGTTACGGTGTCTGGGCAATGCAACAATGCCACCAATCCGGAGAAGCTCTACCGCAAGTGCGGATTTACAGGGAACGATGTGTGGCACATTTTGAGATCCTCTGAAATTTGAATACTCCCCAAGCGCAGTCAAAGCTGTTCCTGAAGCCGCTGACTTCCTCTGGAAAGGACATCTTCCCAGCTTTCTCCCAGCACTTCCCTCAGAAGGTCATATTCGGACAATCCACCTTCGCCGTGGTAAACCGCGTAAGCTCCCGCATCGCTTCCGGGCGCAAGAAAACCGCCCATACGGGCAAAAGCTGCCACATTTTCCATAGCGGCTTCCAGAATGGCTGCTACTTCCTTCTCGTTGAATCGCCCTGTCCCCCGAAGATTTCCGATTGCCGCTAAGGTAGGCACCCAGACTGTCCCCTGCTCCTTCATTGCACACAGAGCTTCGTGATGAAGATACGCCCCATGCTCTATGGACATTGCTCCCGCCTCAGCAGCGGCTAACACTGCTTCCGCACCATTGCCGTGAACCATAAGGGAGAAGCCCTCCTCTTTGGCAATATGCAGAAGCTCTTTGATTTCGGAGAAAGACAGGGCTTCTCCCATAAGCCTGCCCCGGCAATCAAAGTCCATGATCCCGGAGATCATCAGCTTTACAAAATCTCCCCCCGCCCGTCGGTTTTCCTCCAAAAGGGCTCGGTATTCAGCCGTGGTTTCAAACCCCCACCCAATGAAGCTGCCGTAATGCCCTATTTTATGGATGGGAAAGGCGGGTGCATGATAGGTGATCCCATATTCTCCTGCCAGTTCCTTCGCTTTTAAGGCGACACCCCAGCGGTCACCTCCATCCCGCAGGTAGGTGAAGCCTAACTCCCGGTAATGGGCGAGGCGGCTTCGGATCACATCTTCCTTAGGACTGTCCCGGTGGTTGGCAATGGCTGCACGAAAATCAATACCATCCAAAAGCATATGTATATGGAAATCCGCTCTCATTTCTTCCTCCTGATCTGTGAAAAAGCCACGGTAACCTCTGATGGATACCGTGGCACGATTATTTGCGCTTACTTTCTTACAAAGAGGATACCCAAGGTGTCAGGACCACAGTGACAGGAAACGGTACAGCCAGCCACAGTCTCCTCGATCTTCTCGAAAACCCCACCATACTGGTTCAGCGCATCCTTTGCGGACTGGAGATCCCCATCCTCCATTTTGGTGTGGGTGAGGAAAATCAGCTCCTTCCGAATGTCCTCCCGTCCTTCCAGACGATCCTTGATATACGCGGCAAGGCACTTGTCGTACGCTCCCCGGTATTTCTTACCAACAGACATCTTGCCGTCAACAACATTGATGCAGGGGCGCAGATTCAGAAGGTTTGCGCCCAAGGCAGTAACAGCGGAGCAACGACCGCCCTTTGCCAGATAATTCAGCTTTTTCAGCACAAAGCTGGCCTCCACCTTGGAAGTAAACTCCCGCAGTTGGGCACAAATCTCATCCAGATCCTCCAGCTTTTTTGCCAGGCGGACGGCTTCCAGCACCACATGACCCTGACCTGTAGACAGGTTTCTGGAGTCGATGATCCGGACATTGGAAAATTCCTCCGCAGCCAGGCAAGCGTTCTGGTAGCAGGAAGAAAACTCCGCGCTGATGTTTACATGGATCACCGCATCGTACTCCTTGGCGAAGGGAGCAAAGAAATCCATATATTCCTCAATATTCACAGCGGCGGTGGTACACAGATTTCCACCGGCGGCAACATGGGCAAAAATATCGTTGGCGGTAATGGTAACACCATCTCTGAAATGCTCGTCTCCCTTAACCACTACAAGAGGCATCAGGGTGATATCATTCTGTTCCAGCAGCTTTCCGGATAAATCGCAAGTGCTGTCAGATGTGATTTTAATTCTCATAACAAAGCGTCCTTCCTATGTCTATTTTACCCTTCCAGCCTACAGTATACCCGCCTTTTTTTTCCTTGTCAAGCGGACAGATTCGGTCAATTGTCAAATTTGCTGTGTCTGACTTGACATCTTTATGATCTTGTGGTAAACTGAAAAAGTATTCCGAAGCGTGATTCGGTTTGGAATTATTGAATTTATTGGCTATCACAATCGGCGCAAGGGGGACTGCCCATGTCTAATTACAAACCGGAAAAAGAGAGGGCTGAGCAAAAATTCAGAGTGCTTCTGGCGGCGGCAAAGCTGTTTCTGGAAAAGGGCTATTCCGGCTCCTCAACCCGGGAGATCGCCGGGAAAGCCGGGATCAATGTCAGTGCTATGAACCGCCTGTTCGGTGCCAAGGAGAATATTCTTTGCGAGCTGGTGGACTTCGTGCTGGAAGGACAGTTCCGTGCCACAAAACAGTTTTTAGGCGGTGAGGCAGAAGCTCTGATTTTGTTCTATGCCGCAGAAACAACTTTGCAGCTTTATATGGCAGAGCAAAGCGAGAGCATCCGGGATCTGTATGCCGCGGCTTATTCCATCCCATCCTCCGCAGAGTTGATCCGGCGCACCATTGCCCAAAAGCTGGAGTTTCTTTTCCGCCGTCAGATACCCCTATTGCATCAAGCGGCCTTTTATGAGCTGGAGATCGCCACCGGAAGCATCATCCGAAGCTATATGCTCGTACCTTGCACCGAGAACTTTTCCATAGAGAGAAAGGTCAGGCGTTTTTTGGAAGCATCTCTGCGGGTGTTCCGGGTGCCGGAGGAGGAGATCCAGAAAGCCGTGGAATTTGTGGGACAATTTGATTATCCCCGGTTGGCAGAAAAAACCATTCGCGAATTGATGTCATCTCTGGAAGATATGGCAGCAAATAAGGAGGTAGCGATATGAAAATGATGAGAAGGATCGTCAGTCTGCTGGTGGTTGTATCCATGGTGCTTTCTCTGGCACCTACATGGGTATTGGCAGCAGAAGACACTTACACCGGCAACCGCCCCACGATTTTGATGGTGGGTGGCGTCAGTGTGGATGTGTCCCAGGATGCTTCCGGGGATACCTGGGCCTACGACTATGAGACAAACACCCTGACCGTCACCGGAAATATTCTCGTTACGGCAACGGGAGATGCTAAAGACAGCGGCATCTATGTGGATCAGGATTTGAATGTGGTCTTTTCCAGCAATGCCGAGGAGATTCAGGTTGACGGAACCTATGGCATTTACAGTGAATCCGGCAATCTTCACATAACCACCACAGAAGGCGTAGAAGCTTACTTCTGGACCACATATGCTGCAGCTATCCAGACTTCCGGGGATGTGGTGATCGATGGAAGCGGCGAGCTGAACGCCCTGTCTCATATCAATCAACAAGGAATCCGCGCGAACAATCTGACCGTTCGCGAAGTAACGCAGCTTTATGCGGATGAGATCACTGTAGCGCAGAGCATGACAGTGGAAAATGCTTTCCTGTGGTGCATAAGCGGCGCAAGTGTGGGCGGTGCGCTTGCCATTGAGAACAGTCATGTCCGGGTAAACTCTGAGCAAGCGGCCTTTGCTTCTGAAAATTGCTCCGCTGCAAATTCTGTTGTTTTTAACGGCAACTCCATCTATGTAGCAGGCAATGCAGCCCTGCGGGCAGACGAATGGTTTGGGAGTGATGATACAGTTACTTATGGCTACGGAGCAACCTTGGACACCGGTGACTATAATTTCTCTGTGTATGCCGATGCGGTGATCTATACCACTGCGGAGGACGGCACCGTCACCCAGCATATCCACAATACGGACGGCGGCATTGACTATGAGGACTACGATAACAGCCAATGTCACTTCACCACAAAGATTTGCGCAGGCTGCCCTGCGGGTTATGTGTATAGAAACGCAGAGGATCACGAGTTCGGAGCGGACGGCATTTGCACCTATTGCAAGGCCGCAGAGAGCTATGACCTGATCGTTGGGGGCGTGATGGTAGACTATAATAACGCCGCCGATATTCTGGGAGATGGCACTGCCTCCTATAACAAAGAGACAAATACCCTGACCTTGAATAATGCCAATATCGCGGACGGTATGTATACGAACGAGGATATGGCTGCGGGCACAGGTATTATGGCATTGGACTCCCTGACCATTCAGCTTGTGGGGAAAAACTTCGTCAGCGCTGCTTCCAGCGACACCATGAGCTGTGGTATCTTTTGCCAGGGGGCGCTTACCTTCTCCGGCAGCGGCACGCTCACCGTGGGCTGCGGCACTGGGGAGCAAATGAGTGGGGCGCTCTTTGCGGCAGTCGTGACCGTTGAGGAGGAAACCACCGTTACGGCAGAAAATATCGTGATCGCCATGGATCTGACCAATCACGGCACACTGAACGCTTTGGTTGGAAAGGATATGCCTTCCTATACTTATGAGGTCTACGGAAATGTTACCCTGACTGAGGATCTGGCAGTGACCCAAGGCACAGATGGGGACTCCGAACACGGCTCCATTACCATCATGGAAGGTGCGGTTTTGACCGTGGCTGACGGTGTGACCTTCTCCATCGGAAGCGGAAGAACCGACAAGAAAGATGTCATCATCAACAACGGCAAGGTGATCCTGGAAGGAACCGGCACTGTCGTCAACAATGGTACAGGCTCTTGCAGTGAGACTGCTGCCCACTGTTACGCGGATTGCGTGTGTCTGATCTGTGGCGATCCCAACGGTCACAGCTATGAAGATGGCGTTTGCTCCGGCTGCGGAACAGCCTGTGACCACAATAGCTGGGCAGATGGGGTATGCACGATCTGTGACATGATCTGCCCGCACCAGGAATACCAAAACGGCTTCTGTAAGAACTGCGATGCCTATGAGTCTGCGGTTCTGAACAGTGAAAATGTTTACGAGATCAGCAACGCCGGTCAGCTCTATTGGTTTGCCGCTCTGGTGAACGGTACTTTGACCGACGGAACGGCACAAAATAAAGCTGCAAGTGCCATTTTGACCGCAGACATTACAGTGAACGAAAATGTTCTGGTCAACGGCGAGCTGGCTTCCGATACCACCAGCTTCCGTCCTTGGGTTTCTATTGGCAACTTTAATGTACGATATACCGGCTCTTTTGACGGCAAGGATTTTAACATCTCTGGTCTGTACTTAAACGACAGCACCGCCGAACTTAGCGGCCTGTTCGGCTGGCTCGATACCGGAGCAGAGGTCAAGGCTGTCCATGTGACGGACACCTACATACATGGCGATTCCTGGGTTGGCGGCATTGCGGCAACTATGAGGGACACAACCATCTCCGGCTGCTCCTTCAGCGGCGTGCTTCTGGGAGAAGACAGCTATGTGGGCGGCATTGCAGGCGGCAATGGCGGAGGAACCAACAGCGGCGGCGTAATTACTGACTGTACCAGCTCCGGCACAGTCACAAGCACAAGCTACTACGCTGGCGGCATTGTAGGAAGCAACTACAAAACGGTGCAAAACTGCCATAGTTCCTGCACGGTTCTCAGCAAGGACTATGCCGGTGGCATTGTGGGCAGCAACGACAGCAGCGGCACCGTCAAGGATTGCTACAACACAGGCATTGTTAGTGGTAGCACAGTCGGCGGCATTGCGGGCAACAACAGTAACACCATAAGAAACTGCTATAACACCGGCTCCGTTACCAGCACCGGCAGCATTCCCGAAGCCGGCGGCATTGTAGGCAGAAGCTATAGCCTTGTGGAGCGCTGCTACAGCATCGGCACCATTACCGGCAGCGGCAACCGCATTGGCGGTGTGTGCGGCTACAGCGTAAATAGCACCCTGACTTCCTGCTATTATGATTCCGATGTATATACTGGCGCTGCTGTGGGTGCCGGCAACTGCACAGCAACCGACACCGAGGGTAAGACTACCGCCCAGTTCGCCTCCGGTGAAGTGGCCTACCTCCTGCAAAAGGATCAAGCTGAGCAGGTCTGGGGTCAGAACATCGATAACGGCAAGGAAAAGCAGGACTATCCTGTATTCTCCGATGACAAGGTTTATTACGGTTATCTCTCTTGTGAGGACGGCGTTGAGGCGGGCTATACCAACAAGGAAAACCCACCTGCGGAAAGGCCTGCACATAGCTTCGATGACAATGGCTTCTGCACCGATTGCGGCGGCTATGCACCCGCTGTGGCTTCTGAGGAGGACGGCTATTACGAAATCTCCAACGCAGGTCAACTTTACTGGTTTGCCCATTATGTTAACAATGAGAACAACTCGGCATATGGCAGGCTGATGAATGACATCGTGATTCCTGAGTCTGCGCCCAACTGGGTACCCATTGGCGGCTATTACGAATATAGCCCCTACTGCGGTGCCTTCGACGGTCAGGGACATACCATCTCCGGCTTGAAGTGTGTGTCCGAGGGGAAATATGCTGGCTTGTTTGGTCTGACCGGGTATAACTATGAGATCAAGAGCATCGGTGTCCTCAATAGCTATTTTGAGGGTACGGACTATGTGGGCGGACTGATCGGCAGTGCGGAATCCTATGTCTCCAACTGCTATGTGGTAAACACTACCATCAAGAGCGATGGCAATTATGTCGGCTGCCTTGTGGGTTACAACAGCAGCTCCATCGAAAACTGCTATGTGGATACATCCGATCTGGTTGGCAACAGTGCTT
>JAZNYB010000163.1:0-7668 GCA_045594185.1 Faecousia sp.
GCCGCTCATTGTCGGGCATGGTATCATCCAAAGTAGGCTCTGCCAGCTCCAACTGCACCGACCGGAAGGCATTTACAAAAGTGATGCCGGAGCCTTGCAGATCCTTTTTGATCTCTTCGAAAATTGCCTGTTCTTTCCCGCTGGACAGGTCCGCGGTTTTCATCCGGGACTGATAGGCGGAGGCGATGTCGGGTACAAAAATTTCCAAATCTCCCCGCACAAGGGAGGCGCAGGACAGCCGCCAACCGGCTTCGTACTCCTCCTGTGAGATATGCCTGGTCTTGGGGCTTTCCAGCTCTCCGGAGATAAGCTTTACCCGGCATTTGCCGCAGGAGCCGTTGCCGGAGCATGGAGCATCAATGGCTACATTGGCTCGGCGGGCAAGCTCCAGAAGATTATCGCCATCGTTGGCTTCTATGGTGACGGGATTTGCCCCTTCAATTTGAAAAATGACCTGATACATAGGCTTCTTCCTCTTTCTGTGTCATGGTTTTGACTTCATTATAGGGGAGGGGAGCGGGAAAGTCAAGGCGGTGCATTTTTCAATTTTCATCCTTTACTTTTTCGGGAAGATTTGGTATTCTATAATGTACGATACTATACTATAATTATGGGGAGAACATCCATGGATAAAATTCTTGAACTGATTTCTCAGAAAATGGGCGATGCCTTTGAAGCTGCCGGATTTGACCGCTCTTTTGGTAGGGTGACTGTTTCCAACCGCCCCGACCTTTGCGAGTTCCAGTGTAATGGTGCAATGTCTGCGGCAAAGACTTACCGCAAAGCGCCGATTCAGATTGCGCAGGCGGTGGTGGAAAAGCTGACCGCGGAGGATTTTGAGGAAGTTGCCGCCGTGAACCCCGGGTTTATCAACCTGAGAGTTTCCGGGAGCTTTTTGGAAAAGTATCTGGAAACCATGCGTACCACCGATGCCTTCGGTCTGAAAAAGGAGGCAGCTCCCAGAACCATCCTTGTGGATTACGGTGGGCCCAATGTGGCAAAGCCCTTGCACATCGGACACCTGCGCTCTGCTATTATCGGTGAGAGTATGAAGCGCATCTATAAGTATTTCGGCAACAATGCCATCGGGGATGTGCATCTGGGCGACTGGGGTCTGCAAATGGGTCTGATCATCATGGGTCTTCAGGAGCAGCAGCCGGGGCTGTGCTATTTTGACGAAGGTTTCACCGGCCCTTATCCCGAAGAAGCCCCCTTTACTCTGGCTGAGCTGGAAACCATCTACCCCGCTGCCTCTGCCAGAAGCAAAGAGGATGGGGAATTTGCACAGAAAGCCCACGAAGCTACCGTGGCTTTGCAGGCAGGAAGACCCGGTTACCGGGCTCTGTGGCAGCACATTATGCGGCTTTCTCTGGCGGATATCCGGAAAAACTACGACAATCTGGATGTACACTTTGAATACTGGCTGGGAGAAAGCGATGCCAAGCCCTTCGTTGCTCCCATGCTGGAGGACATGAAGGCAAAGGGACTGACCCGGGAAAGCGAAGGCGCGACAGTTTTCCCTGTTGCCCGTGATGACGACAAAAAGGATATGCCGCCCTGTATTCTGGTCAAGTCCGACGGCGCGACTCTGTATGCCACGACCGACCTTGCCACCATGGTTCAGCGTGAGCGGGACTTTAAGCCGGACAAGATGCTGTATCTGACGGACAAGCGGCAGAGCCTGCACTTTGAGCAGGTTTTCCGTGCTGCCCGTATGGCTGGGATTATTCGTCCTGAGACAGAACTGGAATTTTTGGGCTTCGGCACCATGAACGGCAAGGATGGAAAACCCTTCAAGACCCGTTCCGGCGGTACGATGCGCTTAGAGCAGCTCATCGCGGAGATCACAGAGTTTGTCCGGGCAAAGGTCGTTGAGAACAAGATCGTCTCTGAGGACGAGGTGGAAAACACCACAAAGCTCATTGCTATGGCAGCTCTCAAGTATGGCGATCTGTCCAACCAGCCCACCAAGGACTATATTTTCGACATGGATCGTTTTGCTGCTTTTGAAGGGAACACAGGCCCCTATATTCTCTATACCATCGTCCGCGTTAAGAGCATCCTCTCTCGGTACGGCGCATGGGAGCAGCTTCCCATTGCAGAGCCTGCCACCAAAGTACAGAAGGATCTCATGCTGTCTGTTACCAATTTCCATGCTGCTCTGGAGGGTGCTTACCGCAACTCCGCCCCCAATCTGATCTGTGCCTATATCTATGAGCTGGCAGGAGCGGTCAATGCCTTCTATCACGATACCCGAATCCTTACGGAAGAAAATAAGGAATTGCAGGCGGGCTATATCTCCCTCATCGGTCTTGCAAAGAATATTCTGGAAGATTGCATCGGGCTTTTGGGCTTCCGTGCACCGGAGAAGATGTAACAAACACCTCTCGTCTCAGGAAAGGAGCTTATCATGTCTGAGTTTATTTCCATTGCAGTGGTTCTGGTTGCGGCGTTTTTGTTTATTAAGCTGCTCTCTACTCCCATGAAATGGATCATGAAGCTGCTGATCAATACCGCCAGCGGATTTGTTTCTCTGTTTCTTCTGAATCTGCTCTCCGGCTACACGGGGATCGTCTTTGAACTGAACTTTATTTCCTCTGCCATCGTGGGCATTTTGGGGCTGCCCGGCGTGGCTCTGCTGTTGGTTGTAAAGCTGTTTCTGTAAAAGCAAGCAGATGAGTGCTCTTGGTAACGCCAAGGGCACTTTTTTGCAAAAATATCGTGTATTTAGCCATTGCGAAATTGTGCCGTTGGTATTATAATCAAAGCATCATCATTTTCCGGCGGTTTTCGCCGGAGATCTGTGGGAGGTTATTTCCATGAACAAACCCGTTCTTGTTGTTATGGCAGCCGGTATGGGCAGCCGCTACGGTGGTCTGAAGCAGCTCGATCCCGTGAGCGGTCATGATCAGCTTATTATTGACTATTCTCTCTATGATGCGCACCGGGCAGGCTTTGAAACGGTGGTGTTCGTCATTAAGCAGGAGATCGACCAGGCGTTCCGGGAGGGCATCGGCAACCGCATCTCCAGGGTTATGGATGTAAAGTATGTTTATCAGGACAAGTCCGACCTTCCCGCAGGGTATTCCTGCCCTGAGGAACGGCAGAAGCCCTGGGGGACTGCGCAGGCGGTTTTGGCGGCAAGAAATGTTGTGGACGGCCCCTTTGCTGTCATCAATGCGGATGATTACTATGGTCCTGAAGGCTTTAAGCGGATCTATGAATATCTGTCTCAGCATCCTGATCGCCCTGACTGCTATGAGTACGCTATGGTAGGATACCTTCTGAAAAATACTGTTACGGAGAACGGTCATGTTGCCCGTGGCGTGTGTGAGGAAACGGAAGACGGCTTCCTCAAAAATGTGGTGGAGCGGACAAAAATCGTCAAGGGCGAGCATTGCCCCCGGTACACCGAGGATGACGGCGAAACCTGGACGGATCTTCCTGAGGATACCATCGTCTCCATGAATCTATGGGGCTTTACACGCAGCTATATGCAGGAGGCTTGGGCGAGATTCCCTGCCTTCCTGGACAAGGCCATTGAGAGCAACCCCGCAAAGGCGGAGTATTTCCTGCCCAGTGTGGTCAGTCAGGTTTTGGAGGAAGGAAAGGCACGGGTGAAGGTGCTTCGCAGCACAGATCGCTGGTATGGTGTTACCTATAAGGAGGATAAGCCCGCTGTGGTTGCCGCGATTGCGGATATGACCGAAAAGGGACTGTATCCGGAAAATCTTTGGGGCTGATTCCTGAACATAAAAACATACTGCCCTCAGAAGCCGGCTTTTCTGCTGCTTTTGAGGGCGGTTTTTATAGGACAAAACTGTCTGCGTATCATGGACAAAAGTTGGATCCGAGCGGGAACTGCCAATATGTAAAAAAACGCCCCGGTATTTTGTGCAAGTTTTTCTGGAAAAAAGCTGGAAATACCGGAGTTTTTCTTATATAATTACTACAACTGGGCTTTTGTGTCCCCGACAGAGATGCGCCCTGTAAGGACAAATGTAAAACAGGAAGGAATGGTATTTTATGAAGCTAAGACGAATTTTGAGCTTGCTTCTCATTGTGTGTCTGCTGGTATCCTATTTCCCGGCGGTGCATGGTGCGGAAGCGGAGACTGTTGACCCCCAAGGGGTAAGTCTGTCCACAGATTCCGCTTTTTTTGCAAAGCTGAACCTGAGTAAGACCGGCATGGAGAAGGTGAAAGCAGCAGTCAACGCCGGAAATTACACCACAGCGAAAAATGAGCTTCTGGCTTATTACAAAAATGTATTTTCAGGCTATGATGCCACTTATGTGAAGGGAGGAAGCAGTACTTTGCGCTTCCTTGCCATGCACGATGCTGTGGCTTTCTCCGAAAACTATTTGAACAGCGTTACGGTCACTGCCACGGCTTACACCAAGCACACCATCAACCTGTACAGCAACCTCAGCGGCAACTATATTCTGGATCAGGTGGATGCTACCACCGACGGCGTTGCCATTGGCTCCAGAGAGTCCGGCACACCGCCCCAGTTGGAGCTCTACGATGCCAGCGGCAATCTGCTTACCACCTTGACCGCTACAGCGGACTCCATGGTGCGTCCCGGCAAGACTACCTCCGCAGGCTACGGCACCGCCGGTGTGCTCTATGCCAAGCATAGCCCCAACACCTCCAGCGCATTGCCCTATTCCACGGCTACTATGCGTACCTACATCAAGTTTGATACCAGCCAGTTCCCCTCCGGGACGAAGTCTGCCAAGCTGGTGGTATATGCCAAGCGTTCCCCCGGCAGCTCCAACGGTGTGCTGGTGGAGGATTCACTTCTGCTGTGTGTATTCAACGCCTACTGCACGACATGGACAGAGAGCAACCTCTCCTGGGATTATCTGGTCAATAACAATGCCGTAGGTCACTACAGCTACGATGGTCTTTCCGGCAAGTTCGACTGGACAAAGGCTTCCGGTACGCCGTCTGAATGGCTTAACTATAACACCCGGTTTTATGATATTACCGCCTTGGTGCAGTATGCCAACTCTGTAACGGATCAGACCACCAAGGATTCCTACATGAATCAGGCAAAGGCTATGCTTCTGGATTTCATCAGCGATGCCGGTGGCGGAACTCCTTCCGGCAGAGGCATTGAGCCCGCCAACCGCCTGCTGGAGTTCCCCTATATTTACAAATATTTGCTGGCAGGAGACTATCTCACTGCCGCTGAGAATAAGACCATTCTGGCATGGGTCTATGATGAAACCACTTATTTGTATAACGGTGCCAACCTGTTCACCGGTGCCAATGCTACTGCCTCCTCCAGCCAGGCGTATACCAATCATGGCGTATGGCATCTGGTGGGCCTCTACAGTGGTCTTGCTTATTTTTCAGAGTTTTCCAACGCCTCCTCCTGGAGAAGCGTTTATGAAGCCCGCATGACTCTGATCCTTAACAAGCTGGTCATGTCCGATGGCAGCTATAACGAAGTCTCCTTTGGCTATCCGGCTGAGGTTATTTCCTGGTTTGCCCATTTGAAGAAGGATATGGTGGTTCATAATGACACTTCCAGTAACGCCGTAACCTTCACCAATCGGATGATGCTTCTGACGAAGTATATGATCGACTGCACCCTGCCCACCGGGAAGCCTCCCTTCTGGGGACAAGGCGGTCCCTCTGCCACACTCACCACCGCAAAGACTGTTTGGAACAGTCTGGGAACGGCTGACCGAAACAGTGAGCTGGGACAGTTTATATATAACTACATCGATCCCTCTGCTGGCGCGATCTCCGATACCACAGCCCAATATGACGGCATCAAGGTGGTCACAGACCGAACCGGCTGGGGCGTGAACGATTCCATGATCTTCATGAATTCCCGCATCGGTGGCAACCACGCCCATAGAGATGCTCTGGCACTGCTGTTTAACTATCAGGGAAGGGCTCTGCTCACCGATACCGGCAACACCTCCTACGACAGTTCCCATGCCCATTATCAGTGGCAGCATAAGCGCACCAAGTCTCATAACACCATTGAGATCAACAATACCGCACAGGGCTGGACACAGAACCTTTCCGATACCGCCAGCCTGGGGGATATTGAGATCGATTCCAATGACGGCGTTGCCACCATCACCTCCTGGACAAAGGCAAGCAGCAACGACATTTCTGACTCCGGTCACAGCTCCGACTTCTACCATTACAGAAATGTCAGCTTCATTAAGGCTCTGGGAGACATCATCATTGTCAGCGACAAGGTCGTTCCCAGCAATACCAGCTCCAATACCTATACCCAGAACTGGCACAGCGCGCCCTATTCCAATGCCACCATGGGAAGCGATGTTTATAAGACCGGCAAAACCGCATTCTCCAGCGGTGCGAACCTGATCATTGCCCAGGCTTATAATACGAACAACACTTCTTTGAACGCTACCATTACCGCAAGTATCCAGACCGGCTACGATTCCAGTGCCGCTTCTACCACGACCAAGTATTTTGAGTATAAGCAGGTCAAATCCGGCACGGTCAACTACAATACGGTTCTGTATCCTGTGGCAAGCGGCGCGACTGCCACCGTTACTCCCTTGAAGCTGAGTATGACGGATACGGCTGATTCTGTTGCTATGGCAATGCGTGTGTCCATTGAGGATACGGCGAATCCCAATGTGAAGGTGCTGTATCATTATAACTCCTTTGAGTCTACACCCAGTGTGCGCACCTTCGGCGGACATACCACAGATGCCTCCACCGCAATGAATGCTCTGAACAAGGCATCCTCCGGCTCCACTATTTTTGCCGCTATTGCCAACGGCAGCTATTTGAAATCCGGTACCACTACCACCCTCGGTACTTCTCAGAAGGTAACAGACCTGTCCGCGGAGCTGGATGGTAACACGCTGATCCTCAGCAGCTCCGATACCCAGATCGAAGCTCTGACCATCACCGCCAATTTCAGCGGAGCGGTTGTGACGGAGGTGATCCTCAATGGTGAGATTATCCCCTTCACCCAAAGTTCCGATGGCACTGTCACTGCCAGAGCTGACTATGTTCTCATGGACTTCGGCTTTGAGGACTTTGCCGCAGAGACTTCCCAGTGGACGGGTACAAGAGCTACCGCAACTGTCAGCAACGGCTTTGGCACACTCAATGGCAGCATCACCGGCGGCGACCCTCATGTGGACATGAATACCACTGCCGACAGCATGAACTATGTGATCAAGGCGGGGGATATCATCGAGCTTCGCATGAAGACGACTCTTACCACCGGCAGCGAGAAAGGTGTCCAGTTGTTCTTTACCACCACAGCGCAGACCAGCTACGCCTCCAGCCATTCCATAGGAAATCTGACTTTGGATCATGCCAATGGAAGCTATCAGACCATTCAGCTTAATTTCCCTGATGGTGCAGCCTATTTGGGACAGACTATGACCCGGCTTCGTGTGGATATGATCCATGCTGATTCTGCCGCAAGCGTGGCGGGCACCTATGAGATCGACTATATCTATGTAGGTCCTGCCGGCAGCGCACCCTCTGCTCAGGATGGATATGACCGCTACCTCATGTTCGACTTCGGCAATACCGCGGAAGATAAGCTCCGTTATGCCAGTGAGACCTACGGCGGCAGCAACTTCGATACAGGCACATGGTACACAGGCGGCAGCCTGACAGGATTGTCTATAGACAACACTGCCGGCACCCTC
>JAZNYB010000164.1:0-2743 GCA_045594185.1 Faecousia sp.
CCTCTGCATCCTGCTCGTTTTGCAAAATCTCATAGGCCACATGGTACATAAGACCTCGGTATTCTCTATATACTCTTTCAAACTTTGACCGATCCTGGGGAGACTCGATCATCATTAAATATATCATCATTGTAATCCCGCTCTCTGTCTATAAAGGATAGCCTTTTACGACTTTCCTTCTGCTGTCCCGATTATCTCACAATCACTTCATCAAATCAAGGTTTTCATGTCTTGCGTTTCCGCAAAATGAAAAGTTATCCACAGGTGCAGATCGTACAAATTTCGGGAAAAGCCCCAATAAAAAAGAGGAATTTTCTTTCGATTTGCGGTAGAATAAAGCAACCAAACCAAACCCTACTAAACAAAATCAGAAAGGAAACTCCTCATGACATATTCTACCACAAACACCTACAAAATGAAACAGGAAATTTTGAATTTCGCTAAGAAAATTTCCTCAGGACTCCATAGACCTGAGCAAAAGTTTTGGATCTTCACGGAAAGTTGTAGAAACCTGATTTTCATGTATATACTATGGCACCGTAAAAATACCAACCGCAGTTGACACCGTCTCATTCCTATTGTATATTGGACACAATCCGGTATGAACTTGCTTGCCATGCCTGCGCAAAGAAAAATCGTTCCGCAGTGGGGCAAAGAAATGGGATACCCCAACATCTGACAGAAAGAGAGATCCATTATGTGGTGGGATACGATTGAAAAGCTCTCCGTTATTCTCGGTCTTATATCTGTTGTGCCCAGTGCTTTCTTTATTTTCACCTTTGCCGGGAGGATCAACGCCCAAGGCAGGAAGCGCAGAATGATCCGGAAGGGTACCGGCAGTGCCTCGGCTGTATTATTTGTTACCATCGGTCAGGAATCCATTGAAAGTGCCGTGAAAAAGCATATCAATGGCGACCCTTCTTTGAAAGCGGAGCTTCAGATCCATTCCTTTGAAGATCTGACAGAGGCAAACTTTTTCTGTATTCTGAAAGAGGAGCGTCTGGATTTTCACAACCCCGCCGCCACGGAGCAATATGAAACGGATATTGCCAATCAGCTCCGGGAGGTCTGCGGTCGCATGAAAGCCATAGGCATTGACCGGGTGCATCTTTTCTACTGCGGTCCCTATGTTTTTGCCGCCCAGATCGGTGCGGAGCTGTCCAACCGCTGCACCGTGATCGCCTATCATTACGCCCGGGGAGAGGCAGAAAGCTATCACTGCATCGGCGCGCTGGAGTGATCCGTTTCTCTCGCCCAACTGAAAACAAACGGCCCACACCGGGAAAGCATTTCGCCTTGTACCGGTGTGGGTTATTTTTATATTTGAGCCGGTGCTTGCCCTTAGTATTCCCGGAATTGCACAAACCGGAACCGGGATCGTTTTTCCGTCATGCCATTGTCCAGAGGATATTCCAGAGAAACCCGCTGGGTGCAGGCGCACAGAACCGTGATCCCCATTTCCTTCAGCAGCTTCACCAAATGATATACCATAGTCATCTCACCCTGACACATTACGGCATCAGGGTGTTTTTCCGCAATGAGACGAGCCTGCGCCTTCGCCAGTGCCACGACCTCTCCCGTATGGGCATGGGGAGAAACCTCCGGAAAGGGCATATCCTCCACTTCGCCAAATTCCCTTGCGGCATCAAGCTGGGCTTCGTCCCACAGGGAGGAGGGATGATGGGAATAGTTCAAAAACATAGCGTTCCTTTCGGCTATTGGATTGAGCCTGCGTAATGATATTTCTGTTCCGTATCCGGGGCGTACTGGTATAACAGCACCGTATGGCGGTTGGACAGGCGGGCGCCCACCTTCGCCGCCAAAACGGACAGACCGCAATAAAAGAAATAAACCCGGTCTACTCCCTGCTCCTTCAGTCTCCTGCAAGGCTTGTTCAGGGCACGATCCAGCTTTTTGATGCAGTCATTCCCCTGCTTCCGGAAATCGATTTTATTTTCCATTTTGATCTCTATGAACTGATCCGGGGTCAGCTCAGCGGAGGAAGAGATCCCCAGAGCCTCCCTGATCCCGGCATCCGTGTCGATATACCGCTTAACGGCACTGCCTACGGATGCCTGACCCACGGTGACCACCAGAACCGCCGCGGAGCTGCCTGTTCCCTTCAGGATCGCCTGATGCCTGCGCCGGGCAATATTCTTGTCCCGCACATAGGCAACGCAGCCCCAGATCATGGTGGGAATAGAAATCAGGCCCAGAAGAGCGGATGCTTTGCCTAAAATGTCCCAAATCTTATCCCACATAGCAAAGCACCTCCCGCGCCTTTTTCATATTCCGATTGTAGTTCCCCTGTGAAGGCAAGAACGGCTGTTCCGGCGAGGGCAAGTCCGGTATGATCCCTGTATAGGTTAAGGTACAGAAGCTGATCACCACCATCGCAGTCATGGCATTGTTACAATCCCTGTATAGGTTAAGGTACATGATCAGGCATCCTGATTTGCTCCATGTGTTGTTCTGTTACAATCCCTTATATAGGTTAAGGTACGGGTATCAGTGCTGTTCTTGCTGATTTCTCTGTTGTGTTACAATTCCTTATATAGGTTAAGGTACCCTTTATTCAAGATGGGTTCTGGATGGCAGAATAAGTTACAATCCCTTATATAGGTTAAGGTACTCGGCTTTACTCGTGTCGAGACTGTCATCGATGGCGTGTTACAATCCCTTATATAGGTTAAGGTACTAGAACATTTTGTGTTCTATTTGCAGTATACACCGCCCATTTTCC
>JAZNYB010000165.1:0-5579 GCA_045594185.1 Faecousia sp.
AGACGGCAAACCAGCACAGAAGCACAAGGCATCCGCAGGCGGGAGAAAGGGAAAAACCAACCGTGGACAGAATCGTTCCCACGGTCACAAGAATCAGCAGCCCCAGGCGAAGCTCCTTATTCTGCAAAAACATTCTCATCCCTCCAGCCGATAGCCCATACCCCGAACCGTGAGAATAAACCTTGGGTTCTGGGGGTCAGGCTCGATCTTTTCTCTGAGCCGTTTAATATAGACGGTCAAAGTATTGTCTCCCACATAATCTCCCCCGCTGTCCCAAATTTCCTCCAGCAGCTTGTCCCGGCTGAGAATCTGCCCTCGGTTTAGAAGGAGAAGCAGAAGGAGCTTGTATTCCAGAGCGGATAAATACAGGTCCTGCCCGTCCCGGGATACCACAGCCTTGTCTGTGTCAATGAGAAGGTCACCCAGCATGGTCACACCTTGCCGCTTTCCGGCTCTGCGAAGAACGCTGCGGATTCGGGATACCAGCTCTCTGGGACGGAAGGGCTTGGCAATGTAATCATCGGCACCCATGTCCAGCCCGGTGACAACACTGTATTCATCCCCGGAAGCGGTGAGAAAGATCACGGGAATCTCCAACTCCTTCCCCCGGGCGCAGACCGCAAAGCCGTTGCCCTCTGCCAAAGATATATCCACCAGGGCAAGGTCAGGGCGGTTTTCCTCCATAGCTTCGATTGCGGAAGTCTGCCCTGTGGTGGAAGTGACTTCAAAGCCCTCGCTTCTTAAAAAGCCTGTCAGCATCCGAATGAGGGTGGGATCATCCTCAACAAGCAATATTCTGTCCATAAGCGCACCTCCGTTTTGCTTATCATAGCACTTTTGGTGTTCTTTTTCCATTACAGATTTGTCACATATGAGCTCCAAAAAGATACTGCCCGGGGATCATGCCCCAGGCAGTTTTTAATGAATATAAGACCTTGCGATCATAACAGGATCACAGCCAAAGCCGCTGCTGCCAAAAGAGCGATCCCCATGACCAATACAAAACAGCCGCAGCAGCCACTCCGCCCATAGTGACGACCATAGCCGCCATAAGGTCTGTGGGGTGGTGGGGGTCTGTGTCCGCCAAAGCCTCCAAAAAAGCCTCCGGGTCTGCCGCCGAAGCCGCCACCGGGACGACCACCACCGGGTCTGCCGCCAAAGCCGCCGGGACGACCACCACCGGGTCTGCCGCCAAAGCCGCCGCCATGTCCACCGCCGGGACCACCATGCATCCTTCATTCCTCCTGTTCGTTTTTATTATTATAGCACTTTATCTGTGAATTACAACGGTGTTTACAAAAAGTTTATAAAAAGAGCAGAAAAAGCACCCCACCGAAAACGGAAGGGTGCTGTAGTATCAAACATTAAACAGGAAATTGACGATGTCTCCATCCTTCATGATATATTCCTTGCCCTCGCTGCGGAACTTGCCCTGCGCCTTGGCAGCAGCCATAGTCCCCAGTGTCTTTAAGTCCTCAAAGGCAACGACCTCTGCCCGGATAAAGCCCCGCTCAATGTCGCTGTGGATCTTGCCCGCTGCCCGGGGAGCTTTTGTTCCTTTGGTAATTGTCCATGCCCGGACTTCATCCTCGCCGCCGGTGAGGAAGGAAATGTAGCCCAAAAGGTCATAGCTGGTATGGATCAATCGGTCAAGACCCCGTTGGGTAAGTCCCAGCTCTTCCATGAACATGGCGGCATCCTCATCGTCCATTTCAGCGATTTCTTCTTCAAATTTGGCGGCGACAGGGAGAACGGCCGCGCCCTGTTCGGCGGCAAGAGCGGCCAGTGCCTGATAGTTGGGGTTGTTTTCGTAGTCCGCCATGCCATCCTCGTCCAGATTGGCTACATAGATCACAGGCTTGATGCTGAGAAGCCCGCCGTCTGCCAGAATGTCCTTGTCATCCTCCGTAAATTCAAAGCTGGAGGCGTTCTTGCCTTCTTCCAGATGGGCAAGGAGAGCCTGACACATTTCCATTTCCCGCTTTGCCTTCTTGTCTCCGCTTTTTGCGGCTTTGGTGGCCTTGTCCAGCCGGCGTTCCACCACTTCCATATCTGCCAGGATCAATTCCAAAGACAGGGACTCCGCATCCCGGACGGCATCAGCTTTTTCGGTGAAGATATCCTCGTTTTCAAAACAGCGGACAATGTGAACCAGAGCATCCACCAGACGGATGGTCTGAAGATACGCGTTGCCTCTGCCGCTGCCCTTTTTGATACCCACAACATCCACAAAGTCGATGGTGGCGGGGGTGGTCTTTTTGGGGTGGTAGTAATCTGTCAGCCAGTCCAGACGGGTGTCAGGCACTTTGGCGTGACCCATGTTGGGCTTTGCGGCGGCGTTGGAGTAGATGCCCGTCTCTACCTTGGAGCCGGTGAGGGCGTTAAACAAAGTGGACTTACCTACATTGGGGAGTCCTACGATACCCAGTTTCATATATAGCTTCCTTTCGTTGTGGAAATTTATTTGTTACAGCTCATAGCGGCGGCGGTTGAACATCTTAGCCAAACCACCCTCGGAGGTTTCACGGAATCGCTGATTCATGCTGATGCCAGTCTCATACATGGTCTTGACCACCATGTCAAAGGAGATACGCTGTGTCTCAGAGAGGAAGTAAGCCAGATTGCTGGCGTTCATAGCCCGCATGGCTGCGACGGCGTTGCGTTCGATGCAGGGAACCTGAACCAGTCCGCAAATGGGATCACAGGTAAGACCCAGATGATGCTCCAGAGCGATCTCGGCGGCATATTGGATCTGATCGGTATTTAGGTCAAACAGATAAGTAAGGGCTGCTGCCGCCATGGAGCAGGCGGTACCGATCTCAGCCTGACAGCCACATTCCGCGCCGGAGATGGATGCGTTGCGCTTGACCAGATTGCCAATGAGTCCCGCAACCGCAAGGCCCCGAAGCACCCGCTCGTCGGTAAGCTTTCGCTGCTGCTGCACATAAACCAAGGCGGCAGGCAGAACCCCACAGGCACCACAGGTGGGGGCTGTGACGATGGTGCCGCAGTCCGCGTTCTGCTCACTGACGGCGAAAGCATAAGCAGAGACAATGCGGCACTCCCGAACCTGAGGAACCTCCTCGGGAGCGGGGTTTTCAAAGAGCTTCTTTGCCTTCCGCTCTACCCGCAGACCGCCGGGGAGAATACCCTCTTTGGCAAGCCCTTCGTTTACGGCGTTTTTCATGGTCTGCCATACGGTAGCCAAAAATTCCCAAATATCCTCCCCTTCGTTGATCTCCACATATTCGGCTAAATCCAAGCCCCGGAAACGGCAGAATTGCTCCACCTCAGCAAAGGAGTTTTCCGGATAGATCTCAGGAAGCTCCGGCAGGGTGCCGCCTTCTGCCCGGATGTCGCCGCCGCCCACAGATGCCACACGGAGAAAGCCCACCTGCTGTCCATCCTTGTAGGCGAAGAAGTCCAGCGTGTTGGGGTGGGGGAGGTCTGCGGGATCTTCCTTACAGAAAATGATCTCATTCTCTATGGCGGAAAAGACCTCCCGCAGCACCCGGTCAGTGCCGTGTCCGATGCCGGTCTTGCTCAAAGAACCGTAAAGGATCACCTTCACCTTGTCCATGTCAGGATGCTGGGTCAAAAATAGCTGAGCAGCCCGCTCAGGACCCATGGTGTGGGAGCTGGATGGGCCTTTGCCGATTTTGTAAATATCACGGATAGACTTCATTGCCATACCTCCGATGCCTGATCATATTCCTTGCTATTATAGCAAAAGAATGACACAATTACAATGCTTTTGGGAAAATAATACGGGAAGGAAAACACCCGGCAGACGCTCCTTTTGGGAGGACTACCGGGTGGGAGGGGTTATGAATGGGTTGTGGGTGGCTCTCTGGTGGGATACCCCAGTGCCTCTAAGGATAATTCCCCCGCAAGCTGAAACAGGGCATCGGCAAGGATCTGCTCCACGGGCTGTCCCAGAGCTTCCGCGATTCGCCGGTAGAGCTTAGCGGCAAGAGGGTCGAGGTTGACGGTATAGGTGTGCATGGACTTTCCTCCTTCCGGGAAAAGTTCTTTCGTATCCTATGCAGGGTCTTGACAGTTGTGATATAATAGTTTGGTATCAGATTATTCGGGGCATTTTGCCCTTTTGAGAGGATGAAACAACATGGCAAAAGAGAAAAAGGTAGAGCAAATTACCGATATGGAGGTAGACTTTACCCAATGGTTTACCGATGTGTGCAAGAAGGCGCAGCTCATTGACTATTCTTCCATTAAGGGTATCTTTATTTATCGTCCCTATGGCTATGCCATTTGGGAGCATATCCAGAGAATTATGGATGCGGAGTTCAAGAAGGTGGGAGTGGAAAATGTCTATATGCCCATGCTGATTCCCGAAAGTCTGCTGCAGAAGGAGAAGGATCATGTAGAGGGCTTTGCTCCTGAGTGCGCATGGGTCACCATGGGCGGCAGCGAGAAGCTGGAAGAACGCTACTGCATCCGTCCCACCTCGGAGACACTGTTCTGTGAGCATTTCAAGAACGCCATCCAGTCCCACCGGGATCTTCCCATGAAATACAACCAGTGGTGCAGTGTTCTCCGCTGGGAAAAGACCAGCCGTCCCTTCCTGCGGCACAGAGAGTTTTTGTGGCAGGAGGGTCACACTATGCACGCCACCGCTCAGGAGGCAAAGGACTTTACGGAGCGGATGCTGAATCTGTATGCCGACTTCTGTGAAAATGTTCTGGCAATGCCTGTCACCCGTGGACAGAAGACGGACAAGGAGAAGTTCAACGGCGCGGAAGCTACCTATACCATCGAATGTATGATGCACGACCGCAAGGCTCTCCAGGCAGGCACTTCCCACTACTTTGGTGACGGCTTTGCAAAGGCCTTCGACATCACCTTTGCGGATAAGACCAATCAGCGGTCGAATCCCCACCAGACGTCATGGGGCGTATCCACCCGTCGCATCGGCGGCATCATTATGACCCACGGCGACAACAACGGTCTGGTGCTGCCCCCCAAGGTGGCACCCATTCAGGCAGTCATTCTGCCCATCGCCCAGCATAAGGAGGGCGTTTTGGAGGCAGCCGAGGCAATTAAGACCCGGTTAATCAATGCAGGCTTCCGCGCGAAAGTGGACGATTCCGACAACTCTATGGGTTGGAAGTGCGCCGAGTACGAAATGAAGGGCGTACCTCTGCGTGTGGAGTGCGGCCCCCGTGATTTGGAAAACGGTCAGGTGGTGCTGGTTCGCAGAGACGACGGCGAAAAGGTCGTTGTGAAGCTGGAGGATTTGGAAACAGCCGTTGCCCAGCAGCTGGAGCTGGCCCATCAGGGTATGTTTGCAAGAGCAAAGAAGAATCTGGACGAGCATATTTACGAGGCTCACTCTCTGGAGGAAGCCAAGGAGCTGCAGGAGAAAAACGGCGGCTTCATCAAGACCATGTGGTGCGGTGAGCTGGAATGCGAGCTGAAAATGAAGGAGCAGGCCGGTATGTCCTCCCGCTGCATGCCTCTGGAGCAGGAAAACTTAGGCGATGTGTGCCCCATTTGCGGCAAACCTGCCAAAACCATGATCTACTGGGGCGTGGCATATTAAGTAATAGGCAATAGTG
>JAZNYB010000166.1:0-3902 GCA_045594185.1 Faecousia sp.
CGCCGCCATCGGTGTTGCCTGCCACGAAGCGGGTCATGCCGTACAGCACGCCGTGGGGTACTTTCCCATTAAGCTCCGCACTGCCATTATCCCCATTACCAACATCGGCTCCAAGCTGGCAATACCCCTGATCCTGGTGGGTCTGCTTTTTGCAAACAGCTCTCTTGGCATCCTCATTGATATTGGCATTTTGTGCTTCAGCCTGTCCACAGTCTTCCAGCTTGTGACCCTGCCCACAGAGTTTAACGCCAGCAAGAGAGCATTGCAGGCGATCCGTCAGGGTAACATTCTCTATGATGATGAGCTTGTGGGAGCGAGAAAAACCCTCCGGGCAGCGGCTCTGACCTATGTAGCCGCGCTTGCCGTCTCCCTGACCCAGCTTTTACGGCTTGTTCTTCTGTATGGCGGTCGGCGCAACCGCAGATAATCAATATTGAAAACCTCCCGATGCAGCAGCATAAGGCTGTACCGGGAGGTTTTGTTATATGCTTATTGCGCAAACTGGCTGTTATAAAGCTTGGCATAAAAGCCCTTTTTCTTCAAAAGCTCCCCGTGGTTTCCCTGCTCCACCACCTGACCGTCTTTCATCACCAGAATGATGTCAGCGGATTCAATGGTGGACAGCCTGTGGGCAACGATGAAGCTGGTGCGCCCTTCCATCATGGAGGCAAAGGCTTTCTGGATCTTGCCTTCCGTTTGCGTATCAATGGAGGATGTGGCTTCGTCCAAAATCAGCATAGGCGGCAGGCACAGCATCACTCTCGCAATACACAAAAGTTGCTTCTGTCCCTGAGAGAGACTCCCCCCGGATTCCCCGATGACCGTGTCGTAGCCCTGGGGCAGTCTGCGGATAAAGCTGTGGGCATGGGCTGCCTTTGCCGCCGCCTGAATTTCCTCCAAAGTGGCATGGGGCTTGCCCATGGCGATGTTGTCCCGGATCGTTCCTGCCCGAAGCCATGTGTCCTGTAAGACCATGCCAAAGCTCTTGCGCAGAGTCTTTTTGGAAATTTCAGCGGTGGAAATGCCATCCAGCAGGATCTGCCCCTCATTTACTTCATAAAAGCGCATGAGGAGGTTGATCATGGTAGTTTTTCCGCAGCCGGTAGGGCCAACGATCGCCACCCGCTGTCCCGGCTTTACATTCAAATTAAAGTCACGGATCAGGGGTTTTTCCGCTGTATAGGAGAAGGACACATGGCGCAGCTCCATAGCACCCTTGACTTCCGGGGAAGTCTCTGCGGGCTCCGGAGCTTCCACCGGCTCTTCCAAAAACTGAAATACCCGCCCGGCACAGGCAAGCGCGTTTTGCAGCTCCGTAATAACACCGGAGATCTCATTAAAGGGCTTGGTATACTGGTTGGCATAGCTGAGGAAGCTGGTCAGCCCACCCACAGTCATGCCGCCGCCGATGCAGCTCAACGCGCCTGTCAGTCCCACTGCCGCATAGACCAGAGCATTTACAAAGCGGGTGCAGGGATTGGTCAGAGAAGAAAAGAAAATGGCTCTCAGGCTGGCTTTCCGCAGCTTCTCGTTGACCTTATCAAATTCCGCCTGACTTGCCCTTTGGTGGCTGAACGCCTGCACGGTTTTCAGTTCGCCCAGTGTTTCTTCAATAATGGCGGTCTGCTCCCCTCTGGCTTCCGATTGCAGTCGGAACATGGAATAAGTCCTGCTTGCGATAAACCGGGCAACAAACAAGGATATGGGAGTCAGAACCAGCACCACCAGAGCGATCACCCAGTTCAGCCGCACCATGAAAATAAGAGTTCCCAAAATGGTGAGAACGCCGGTAAAAAGCTGGGTAAAGCCCAGAAGAAGTCCTTCGGCAAACTGATCCACATCGGCGATCATGCGGTTGAGTGTTCCCCCATGGGGATGGGTATCCAAATAAGAAAGAGGCAGCTTTTGGATATGATGGAACATCTCCTCCCGCATATCCCTTGTGACCCGGAATACCACCCGGTTATTCAGCTCGCCCATGCACCATTGCGCCAAGGCACTGCCCCCGGCAACCAGAGCAAGGGTCAGAAGGACACCCTTCATGACATCAAAGTCCACATTCCCCCGCCCCACGATGCAGTCCACCGTCTGTCCCACCAGAACCGGGACATAAAGCTGGAGGACAACACTGACCAGAGCCAGCAAAACCGACCCCAACACAGCCACCCCATAGGGGCGCAGGCGGGAAATTACCTTTTTCCAAATGCCGGTTTTCCCATCTTTCATCACTCTGCCACCTCCTTTTTGAACTGAGAATGGTAGATTTCCTGATATACGGGGCAGTTTTCCAAGAGCTGCGTATGCGTTCCCTGCCCAACCACCTCGCCGTCATCCAGCACCAGTATTTCGTGGGCATGGAGGATGGATGAAGCTCGTTGAGATACAATAAAGGTGGTAGGCGGATTTTCCATAGTGGAAATCGCCCTTCTGAGAGCAGCATCCGTGGCATAGTCCAGAGCCGATGCGCTGTCATCCAAAATCAGGATCTTCGGCTGCCGAACCAAGGCACGGGCAATGGTGAGCCGCTGCCGCTGACCGCCGGAGAGGTTGCGCCCGCCCTGCTCAACAGGAGCATCCAAGCCTTCCTCTTTGCCGTACACCACTTCCATGGCTTGGGCAATTTTTAAGGCTTTGTCCAGTTCTTCCTCCGTGGCGTTTTCCTTACCCCAAAGAAGATTGGAGCGGATCGTCCCCTTAAAGAGAACCGCCCTTTGAGGTACAACCGCAATGCGGCTTCGCAACTCCTCCAGCTCCAGCTCTCTCACATCCACTCCGTCTACCAAGACACTCCCCCGGCCGGCATCATAAAACCGGGGGATCAGATTGACCAGAGTAGACTTGCCGGAGCCGGTGCCGCCGATGATGCCAATGGTCTGCCCCGGCTGGGCTGCAAAGGACACATCCGTAAGAGCCTCGTCGCCGGACTTGTTGTACGCCATGGAAACCTGACGGAACTCCACACTGCCCCCGGAAGCGGCGGCAAGGTTTTTCTTTCCCGACACCATATCCGGCTGAATATCCAAAATAGCAGCGATGCGGTTTCCACAGGCGGCGGCTTTGGTGATGGTGATGATCAGGTTGGCAAACTTCACCAGCTCCACCAAAATTTGCGACATATAGTTATAAAGGGCAACCACCTGACCCTGAGTCAAAGCCCCGGAATCCACCCGCAGACCACCCTTCCACAAAAGGGCAACCACAGCCAAATTCAAAAGCACATAGGTCACCGGGTTCAGGAGGTTGGAAACGCGTCCCACCCGAAGCTGCAAACCGTTGAGAATACGGTTCTTCAGGGAAAATGCTTTTTCTTCCTCCTTCTCTTTGCAGAACGCCCTGAGGACACGAACGCCGGTAAGATTCTCCCTTGCAGCTCCGGTGACGGAATCCAGCTCCTTCTGCACACCCCGATACATGGGGATGGTCACCAAAATAATGGCAAAAACCACCACCAGCAAAACCGGGATCACAACCGCAAAAACCGTAGCCGCAGGCACATCAATGGTAAAAGCCATGATCATCGCCCCAAATACCACCAAAGGAGAGCGCAGGAGCAAGCGCAAGCCCAGATTGACACCGCTTTGTACCTGATTCACATCGCTGGTCATGCGGGTGATCATAGTCGAGGTTCCCAAGGTGTCGATCTGCCCATAGGAAAGCCCCTGCAAATGGGAAAAGAGAATTTGCCGCAGGCTGGCAGAATACCCGGTGGCAGCACGGGCGGCGAAATACTGGGCAGTTACGGAAAAGCCCAGCCCCACCAGAGCCAGCAGTGCCAAAATACCGCATTGACGAAGAATGTACCCCGTATCTCCATTGGCAATGCCCACATCGATCATGGATTTCACCACCAAAGGCACAAACAGCTCCAAAACCGCTTCCAACAGCTTAAAGAGCGGTCCCAA
>JAZNYB010000167.1:0-2135 GCA_045594185.1 Faecousia sp.
AGGGTGATTATGGTGGCATAGCCGGGAACATCGATCCCGTAGACAAGCTTTTGAAGAATCACCACGATCATATAGATGGATGCTGTCAGAGCGGTGAGGAGTCCAAGATACATAGCCAGACGCAGCGGCGCAGTGGAAAACCCGATGATGCCGTCGATGGCATAGTTGAAGAGCTTACGGAAGCTCCATTTTGTTTTTCCGGCAGAGCGCTGACAGGGGACATAGGGGATGAACTCTGTTTGGTATCCCACCCATGCGAAAATACCCTTGGAAAAACGGTGGCTTTCCGCCAGAGTCAAAATACTTTCTGCCACACTGCGGCGGAAGGTTCGAAAATCGCTGGCATCCGGCTGCAGCTTAACAGCGGATAGTTTATTGATGATCCAGTAAAAACTTTTTTTGAAAAGAGACAGGAAGTGACCCTCTTGCCGGCGGTCCTGGTAGGCGGCAACCACGTCAATGTCGGCCTTTTTGTCTAGAATATCAACCATCTGGGCAACGATCTCCGGCCTTTGTTGCAGATCCGCATCGATCAAGGAGATATAGTCTCCGGATGCGTGTTGGAGTCCGGCGTACAGTGCGGCTTCTTTCCCGAAATTTCTGGAGAAGCTGACCACTTTTACAGGGCATTTTTCAGACTCGTATATCTTTTTGAGATTATGAAATGTGGCATCGTTACTGCCATCGTCCACAAATATGATTTCATAGTCATAGCCACAATCCTGAAAAGTGGAGATAATGCAGTCCTGAAGCGCAGACACATTTTCCGCTTCATTATAGCAGGGGACAACGAAAGACAGTTTCATATCCTTGCAACCTTCTTTAAAAATTCCTTCTTATTATATTGCAGTTTTTTGGGTCAGTCAAGGCAAAATCGGTTGACATTCCATAAAAAATGTGTTAATTTATGAGCTAAGATGTGATGAAGAGGAGTTTTTGCATATTTGCGTTTTTCAGAGAGTCCGTGTTTTGGTGAGAACGGGCAAACGTTATGCAGAATTGTCGCCTTGGAGCATGCGTCCTGAAGGAATGTAAGGAGGCACGGGTACGCCCGTTACAGCGATGGAGTGCCCGTTTGAGGGAATTCAGGTGGTACCGCGGATGTATTTTCGCCCTGAGCATTATGCTCAGGGCTTTTTATTTTAAGGAGACTGGTTATGGCAAGAGAATTACCGAAGGTTTAGGAGCCGAAACAAGTGGAAGATCGCATTTATCAAATGTGGGAGCAGGGGGGTTATTTTAAGACCCGTACGGGCGAAGATCGCAAGCCCTTTACCATTGTGATGCCCCCCCCCAACGTAACAGGACAGCTGCACATGGGTGACGCAATGGACGCGACCCTGCAGGACACGCTGATCCGCTTTAAGCGTATGCAGGGCTATGATGCCCTCTGGGTGCCCGGCACGGATCATGCCGGCATCGCTACCCAGATCAAGGTGGAAGAAGAACTGCGCAAGAAGGAAGGACTCAGCCGCCACGATCTGGGCAGAGAGAAATTCTTAGAGCGGGTCTGGCAGTGGAAGCATCAGTACGGAAACCGCATCGTGGAACAGCAGAAGAAGCTGGGCGCTTCCTGCGACTGGGATCGTGCGCGTTTTACCATGGATGAGGGTTGCTCCAAGGCAGTTCGTGAGGTCTTTGTCTCGCTGTATGAAAAGGGCCTTATCTACAAAGGAAGCCGTATTGTCAACTGGTGTCCCCACTGTGTTACTGCCCTGTCCGATGCAGAGGTGGAGTATGTTGACAAGCCCGGCCATCTGTGACATCTGAAATATCCCATTACCGATCAACCCGGCCGGTATATGGTCATTGCTACCACCCGTCCGGAGACCATGCTGGGCGACTCCGGCATTGCGGTTCATCCGGACGATGCCCGCTACAGTGATCTGGTGGGTAAAACATGCATGCTGCCCCTTATGGATCGCCAGATCCCCATTGTGGCAGATGATTATGTGGAGATGGACTTCGGTACCGGCTGCGTTAAAATGACGCCCGCTCACGATCCTAACGACTTCGAGGTGGGTCTACGGCACAATCTGGAATCCATCCGTGTGCTGGACGATAACGGCAAGGTCAACGAATTGGGTGGCAAGTACTGCGGCATGGATCGCTACGAGGCCCGTAAGGCCATCATT
>JAZNYB010000168.1:0-4121 GCA_045594185.1 Faecousia sp.
ACCTATAACATCACCCTCCGGGATGCCCATAAAGAAAAGGAAATGATCGATGCCATTCGCTGCCGAAATGGGAATCTGGAAATTTCCATCTCCCAGCAGGAGACGGCAGCCGCCGAGCTGTAAAGAGGTTACGCCTATGAAGAAAATCAGTCTTTGCTTCTTTTTGATCCTGACTCTGCTGTGGGGCTGCGGCACGGAAGCCGGACAGACCGGAGAGACGACAGAACCTCAAAGCGGCGAAACCACCCAAGCTTCGGCATTAAACAACTCCGAACTGTTTTCTGACCGGGACTACGAGGTGGGCTACGATGAAACGGAAAGTGTCATTATCACCCTCTCCGGTTCTTCCGCAAGCTGTGACAGCAGCGCCGTGACCATCTCCGGGGGAGAAATTACCATCACCGCCGAGGGAACCTATATCCTCCGGGGCACTTTGGAAAACGGCTCTGTCACCGTAGACATAGACAAAAAGGACAAGGCGCAGCTTGTTTTGGATGGGGCGAGCATCCACAGCGAAGCCTCTGCCCCCCTTTATATCCGGCAGGCGGACAAGGTTTTTGTCACTACCGCCCAAGGGTCGGAAAACAGCCTTTCCAACGGCGGCTCTTTCACCCCGGATGGAGAAACCAACATTGACTCCGTGATCTTTTCCAAAGAGGATCTGACCCTCAACGGAGCGGGCAGCCTTACCCTCAGCTCTCCGGCAGGGCATGGCATCGTCTCCAAGGATGAGCTGACCATGACCAGCGGCACTTATTTCGTCACTGCCACTTCTCACGGCATTACCGGGAAGGACAATGTGTGCATTGCCAACTGCGAGCTGACCATTGAAGCGGGAAAAGACGGCATCCACTCAGAAAACAACGATGATGAAGCCTTGGGCTTTATTTATTTGGAAAGCGGCAGCTTCCACATTACTGCCGGAAATGACGGCATCAGTGCCAAAAGCTCCTTGGAAATTCTCGGGGGCAGCTTTAACCTTCTTTGCGGCGGGGGCAGTGTCAACGGAGAAACTCATACCGGCGGTATGGGCGGCTTCGGTGGTTTTGGTGGTCACGGCGGCATGGGAGGAAATCCCTTTGGAGGTGAAACTGCCACAGAGGAAACCACGGAAAGCATGAAGGGTATCAAGTGCGCCGGGAATATCAGCATTTCCGGGGGCAGCTTCACCATTGATTCCGCTGACGATTCTATTCATTCCAACACCAATATCACCATCTCCGGGGGCAGTTTCCAGCTCTCCAGCGGAGATGACGGCATCCACGCCGATGAGTCTCTGACTGTTACACAGGGCGTGATCTCCGTGGATAAGTGCTACGAAGGTCTGGAAGCTCTGGATGTTCTGGTATCCGGGGGCGACATTAAGCTCTATGCCACGGATGACGGCATCAACGCCGCAGGCGGTACAGACTCCAGCGGCTTCGGGGGCAATTTCGGCGGCGGAGACAACTTCGGCAGACCGGGTGGACACGGCGGCGGCATGGGAGGAATGTCCGCAGGAAACGGCAGCATTGTCATTTCCGGTGGCAATCTCTATATCAACGCCTCCGGAGACGGCATTGATGCCAACGGTTCTCTGGAAATTTCCGGGGGCTTTACCACAGTCTGCGGCCCCACCCGGGGAGACACCGCCACCTTGGACTACGACACCACCGCCACCATTTCCGGCGGCACTTTCATTGGTACAGGTGCTTCCGGCATGGCGCAGTCTTTCAGTGATTCTCCACAGGGAGTCTTTGCGGTCAGTGTGGGCAATCAGGGGGCGGGTACGGCAATTACTCTCACCGATGCTTCCGGGAAGGTGCTTTTTTCTCATACGCCGGAGCTGGAGTTTGCCGTGGTAATCCTGAGCTGCCCGGAAATGGTCAAGGGAGAAACCTATACCATTACTGTGGGAGAAACCACAGGGAGCTTTGCGGCTAAGTAAAATATAAAAATAAGGCTGGTTGCGGAGAGAAATCCCGCAGCCAGCCTTTTCTTTACTTAGGATCCAATCTACAGCCTCATAAATGCTTTTTTGATAATCTGTGCCATAAGAACTCTTCTCTTGCTAAGGAATTCCATATACTCCATTGTTTCAAAGTTTTCAGGTAAACCGTGGTTCTTGCAATGGATCTTGTATTCATCACCAAGTTTATCCTTGTATCGTCCAATGTAAAGAGCGGGGGCATCATCTGAAATATCAATATTCGTTACATAGTCTAAATAGGTAAAGTTTGCAGCTTGATTTCTGTCACGGTCAGAGGCATACCCAATTTGGGCCAGATAATTCTTTGGGAAAATATGATGTTTGTCCACTGCATTCTTAGTACCACTGGCCCCTGGTAACAAGTATGTAGTCAATGCACTGGTGCTGAAGAGCATCGGGTTATTCAACACGATCTGAGAAGCAATATATCCATACCAAGCGGGAGAAATTGCTGAAGAAGTATTCAATTCATTTGGCAGTGTCAGGTTGAAGTAATCATCAGTAAATCTGCTTGTAATGCTTCTTTCCAAATAGTCAATGAATTCATCAGCAGTATGGATATTTCTCAAATCTGCAAACTGCCTTTCAACTTCGGATTCAGTAGAACCAGTGTAGAAGTATGTAATCGCAGACATGAAAAACCACTTGCTGATAATCTTGTTCAGACGAACAGAATCCACCTTGTATTCCAGCTTTCCAATCAGGTAAAGAACATAACTGAATACTACGGCATTGGAGGAAGCGATAATTTTATTGCTTACATAGCCCGCACGGGAAACACAGTTCAAGAAGGCATGCCAGTTATTGAGGTTCATAGCCTCCTCCAGAGCATTCTTGAAGATGGTTAGATTCTGTGTCCTAGTCTCGTCCGAGTACTTTCCTGTCTCCAAATTCTTACCACGCAGGAGCATATAGGCATATCTCAATCTTGCCCGGTGGAAACCGACACCAACAGCCATACGAACCAAATGCTGGGGGTCAATCTCCATGATGTGATTGTAGGATGTGCCATCTTTCGGAATTCTGGATTCCTGGCAGAACTTCGTGATTTTGTCGTGAACATCTTTTTCATACACAGCAATCAATGTCTGGATGAAGTTATTCTCATTCAGGTTCTGACCACCAGAGTTGACTCGAACAAAAATGTCTGCCACATCTTGCTCATCAGCACTTACAGAAATTTCCAGAGTAGGGAGAGAAAAGTCCTCCAGTCCGAGGAGGTCGTTAAGATTGTCCTCAATCAGATCGAGTTCTTCGTCTGTTAACTCTGGTTCACCCTTTTTGCTTCTCGCATCAGCGAGATCATTGATATAGGCACGCCGAAATTTTGTAAAAGAATTGCTTTCCTTTGCTAAGAAAACATCACTGATTTTCGTCACCCATTCCAGGTCTCTATCAATCGCCGGCGTCCATACAGCAAATTCTCTGCTCAGCGGGTTATAACTGATTTTGATTTCCCTTTCATCATAACTCTTGTCTCTTACCTTCACGCCATACATTGCTGCGACAAGAGCAGTCAGTCTTTGTTGCCCGTCAATAACCAGTTCCTTCGGTTCCTCATAGATTTTCTTATTGCCGCCGATGGAGCTTTTCTTTTCGTCATAGTCAGCAGGAGATTCCCACAGCATCACATATCCAATAGGGTACCCACGGAGCATTGAATCAAAGAGATCTCTGACTTTATTGTCTTTCCAAACAAATGGCCTTTGGAGGTCTGGTAGACCAATCTTGCCGATCCTAACATCATCAACAAGGTTTTTGACCTTGCTTGGGATGTTTGTGAATAGTTCCTTTCCCATATCAATTCCTCGCATTTTCTATATTTTGGCAATATGTTCAAAACCTCGATCAAAACCTGCTTAAAATGTTGCTATTGTGTAGAAACTGTCACACCCATTAACAAATATACTATCACTATCGGTCCCGTAATGTCAATAGTTGTAATCAATTTTTTGTTAACACATTATAGATATATAGTTATAAACAAAAGACTGTATTCGTAGCAGTATCAATTTCCGCATCTTCCATACACAATTCCGAAACCGGAATATTCTCCTATAAATATACAAAAATGTTCCGAAATCGGAATTTTATAAAAATACTGCCCTCCGGTTTTTTCCAGAGGGCAGTTGCTTTTGTATAACCGATTACA
>JAZNYB010000169.1:0-3680 GCA_045594185.1 Faecousia sp.
AGTTGTTTCCGACTTACTTTGTGGGGAGCTCTACCGGGAGCTTGCCCTCGTAAACGCCTTCGTCCATGGCCTCCAGAAGCATCCGGGCAGCCAGCTCCGTATACTCATAAGCAGCGATCAGAGCATCGGCACGCTCCACCAACATCGCATCATAGGGCGCGCCCAGCATAATGACGATCAAGGGCTTGTTCAGAGCCTCCATGCGACGCAACAGCTCCTGCTGACCCTTGCGGAAGCGGGCGTTATACAGACCCAGAACGGCAACATCGTAGCTGTCATCCTCAATGGCCTTGACGGTTTCCTCGTCCACCTCGTTCATGGGCGTGATGTGGTATGTGCCGCCAAACCGCTCCGCAGCCAGACGGCTGAATTCCGTGGGGTACTTCTTCTCATCCTCCGCTCCGGTGAGGGCGAGAGAGGCGGGAGCGAAGAAGGCAGGCTTTTTTGCGCCTCTCAGAGCTGCCAGACCGCCCTTGTCATAAACCAGAGTCATGCTGCCCTTGGAGATCTTCTGATTCAGGGCGATACACTCCGGGCGGAACGCCAGCTCCTGCGCCTTTTTTTCGGACAGCTCAGGAGGAGTCATCAGTCCGTACTTTTTCTTCATGGCCATGATCCGGTCATAGGACTCATTGACCCGATCCATACTCAGTCTGCCGGATTCGATGGCGGCATAAATCGCTTCCACAGCTTCCTTAACGGCTTCATAGGTATGGGAGAAGGTGAGCAGATCGCAGCCGGCTTCCAGCGCCCGAACAGCACCCTCACCAATGCCGTAAGCGGCACGGATGGCGTCCATTTCCATGCAGTCCGTCAGAGCGATGCCCTTAAAGCCCATGGACTCTCTCAGAAGACCGGTCATGATCTTTTTGGAAATGGTGGAGGGGCAGTCGTCTACCTTGCTGTATACCACATGGCAGGTCATGAGAGCTTCGCAGCCGTTTCTAAAGGCTTCCCGGAAGGGCTTCCACTCGGTTTCTTCCAAAATAGCGGGGTCAGTGTCGTTGACCGGCACAGACAGATGGGAGTCGGTCTTTACATTGCCGTGACCGGGGAAGTGCTTGACGGAGGGAATCACGCCGCCGTCCTGAAAGCCCAGTGCCTCCTTAACACCCAGGTCAGTAACAACCTCGGGCTTGTCGCTGAAAGCACGGGAGCCGATAATGGGATTCATGGGCTCCATGTTCACATCCAAAACAGGGGCGAAGGTGCAGTTCAGACCCATGGCGGTGAGAACCTCGGCCGCGTTTCTGGTAACCTTGTAGGGGTCGGCATAGGGGCTGGCTGCCATGGTCATAGTGCCGGGAGTCAGAGTAACACCCAAGCTGATACGGGTGACAACGCCACCTTCCTGGTCCGCGCCGAAAATGGGGGCAAAACCGGTCTTTTCATAGGTAAGCTGGCTCAGCTCCCGGCACATCCGGGTGACCTGCTTGGGAGACTCGATGTTTCTGCCAAAGAGGGCGAAATTGCCCACGGCGAAGTCGTCAATCAGCCGCCGCGCCTGATCATCCACATAGGGAGAGGGGAAACCGGCAATGATAAGCTGTCCGATCTTTAACTTTAACTGCTGGTCGATCATGATAAAGTCCTTTCCAGGCAAAATGCCTTTTCCGGTATACTATTATATATAGTATATTTTAGTTGGTTGATTGGGAATATCTTGTGTTGAGAGTCCGCCCGAAACAAAAAGCTCCTCCGCTGCGCAGCTTTTTAAGCCACCACGCAACTGCCCCGCAGGAGCAGCTTCACTTGTACAAAGGGCAATCTTCACTGAGCGGCCCGGCTCAACTTACAGGTTCTTCACTCTGGTCTTGTAGGTTTCCAGAATACTCTTGTTTGCCTTATCGCCCTGATCGGTGTTGGCACTGGTGAACACGGGAGGAACCATGCCCATAGCCAGCAGCCGCTCTACGGCGTTGACGATAACCAGATTCACCAAAGTGATGTCCAGCACGGAGGAGGTGGGAGCGATCTTCTGGCTCAAGCCTTCCAGAGAAACGGAAGCGTCGCCCACTTCGCCGCAGTTGTCCAGCACGAAGTCGCAAACCTGATACAGGTTCAGACCGTTTGAATGGCGGGAGGTCACATTGGTGGTGTGGTTCATGGAGGTGATAGCTACGGTGATGGCACCACGCTTCTTTGCTTCCAGAGCGGCATCAATAACAGCGCAGTTTCTGCCGGAGTTGGAGATCAGGAACAAAACATCGCCCTTGCCCAGCTCGGTGTGGGAGATGACCACATTGCCCAGACCTTCAATGCGCTCATAGCTGGAGGACTTGCTTGCACCCTCATGGAGCATCAGGTCGGTTTCCAGAATGGGGCAAATGCTGGCAAGACCGCCTGCCCGGTAGAAGGGCTCCTCACAGATCATGTGGGAGTGACCGGTGCCGAAGAAGTACAGCATACCGCCGTTGTAAATCGCCTTGGCGCAAGCCTCAGCAACCTGATCAATGACGGTTTCCTGGGTCGCTTCCAGTCTGTCCAGGAGATTGCGGATGTTCTGCAAATATACCTTATTCATAATTTTTCCTTCTTTCTTTAGGCTTCCATGATCTTTGCGATCAAATCTACAACAGTCTGGATCCTCTGCTCCAGTGTGTTGACTTTTACATATTCCTCAACGGTGTGGGAGAACTCGCCCTCCGCGCCCATGCCGTCTACGGTGGGCGTGCCAACGAAAGCCGCGTAAGAGCCGTCGCTGCCGCCGCCGTGGGTTCTGCCCACCAGCTCCAGACCGTTGTCCTCTGCCGCCTGCCGCGCCAGCTCATAAAGAGCCTTGGATGCCTCAGACTGCTCCATGGGAGGACGCTTTGCCAGGAACTTCAATTCGGAGGTCACTCTGGGGTTGGCGGTGTCAGCGGCAAACCTCTCGATGGCTTCGGACAGGGTGTCCACCAGCTCCGGCTTATAGAAGCGAACCTCGCCAATGAGATAGGCGTGGTCAGCCACCACATTGCCCTTGCCTGTGCCGCCGGTAATGCCGCCGATGTTGACAGAAATACCGGCTTCGTCATCCCGGAGGGTGTAAAGATTGTTGATGATATGGGACAGAGCCTGAATGGCACTGTGACCCAAATGGTAGTTGACACCGGAGTGGGCGGCAACACCAAATGTCTCCACGGTAAAGGTGATCAGACCCTTCCGGGCGACGGTGCAGTAACCGGGCTTGGAGGGCTCCATGCACAGGCAGGCAACAGATTCCTTTGCCTTTTCCATAATGAGATCCTTGCTGTCCTGCGAGCCCACTTCCTCATCGCAGTTGAGAAGTCCGCAAAGACACCAATCCTCAGGGAGCTTGTCCTTGTAGCAACGCATCATTTCCAGAATCATGAGAACGCCGGTCTTCATATCCAGCGCGCCGGGTCCGTGGATGATGTCGCCTTCCTGCTGATAGGGTCGCTGTGCCACAGTACCGACCTCAAAGACGGTATCCATATGACCCAGCATCAAGATCTGCTTGCTGCCCTTACCCAGACGGCACTCCAGCATATTCCCGCCGGGACGCTCATGGACGATGACTTCACAGCCTACAGCCTCAAATTCCTTGCGGAGCTGCTCCCCCTGAAAATCCAGTTGTGCCTTGTCTCCGCTGGGGGTGTCGATGTTCACATAATGCTCCAACCGGGCGAGATAGTCCGCCAAAGAGCCTACTTCATTCCATTTAATACGCATTTTTT
>JAZNYB010000170.1:0-3474 GCA_045594185.1 Faecousia sp.
GGCACAGAGCGCAAAACCCAGATCCTCTACCAGTGGGATACTGTCGCTGAGGATGAGGAAGCGGAAGCCGTGCCCGCCAGCCCGGTGACAGTGTTCGTATCCAAGGAAGGCTACTTCAAGAAGATCACACCCCAATCTCTCCGCTCCTCCGGAGAGCAAAAGTTCAAAGAGGGGGACAGTCTTTCCTTCTCCAAGGAAACGAATACCCAGGCAGAATTGCTGGTATTTACAGATCATTTCCAGTGCTACAAGGCAAGAGTCGGAGAGTTTGACGACGGCAAGGCATCCCTGCTGGGCGATTACCTGCCCACCAAACTGGGAATGGAACCGGGAGAAAATGTGGTTCAGGTGGTAGTTGCGGAAAACTATAACGGTTTCCTGCTGTTCTGCTTTGAAAACGGCAAGATAGCCAGAGTCCCCATGAGCTGCTATGACACCAAGTCCAACCGCAAAAAGCTGACCGGTGCCTTTTCGGACAAGAGCCCTGTTCGTTCCATTCTGGTTCTGGAGCAGGACGACCTTGTAGCAGCCTATTCCACCGATGGTAAAGCCCTGATTTTCTCCACAGCCCTGCTCGCCCCCAAGACTACCCGCTCCACCATTGGCGTTGCGGTTTTGAGCCTGCGAAAAAAAGCCACACTGGACAGAGTTTGCCCCGTAAGCAGCACCGGCATCGTCAACCAGAGCCGCTATAAGGGCAAGAGTCTCCCTGCGGCGGGAAGCGTTTTGAAGCCGGAAGACATGGAGGAAAAACAGATCTCTCTGGATGTATAGAGCCCAAAAGTTTTTAAGGAAGCGAGGCATCTCTCTATGAAAAAAGTATGGAATGACTGGAAATGGCTGTTATCCCTTTTGATCGGCTGTGTTATTTTGGCCGTGAGCTTTAACGCTTTTTTGATGCCCAACGAGATCAATGGCGGCGGTCTGACAGGCTTGTGTCAGATATTGGTAGAATTGACAGGTTTTGGCTCTGTGGGTCTTTATACCGCTCTGATCAATATCCCGCTGTTTCTCATTGGAGGCAAAAAAATCGGCAAGCGGTTCTTCTTTGGCTCTCTGGTGGGAGTTGCCGCACTGTCTGTGCTTTTTGATGCCACCGCTTTTATCCCCATTCCGGAAACCGAGCCCCTGCTGGGTGCGCTGTATGGCGGCGTGACCGTTGGTATCGGCATGGGCTTTGTGTACAAATCCACCGTGTCCACCGGCGGCACCGACATCATTGTCCGGCTGCTGAAAAGAACCTATCCCAACTTCTCCATTGGCAGCATCACCCTTGCTTTGGATCTGACCATTGCCGTTCTCACCGGTATCGTATTTAAGGATTTCAGCAAGACCCTGTACAGTATCGTGGTTCTGTTTGTGGCATCCAAGGTCATCGATGCCGTTTTGTACAGCTTCGATTATTCCAAGGTAGCCATGATCATCACCGGGCAGTACGAAAAAATGGCAGCCGCCATTGACACCGGTCTGCACCGGGGCGTGACCTACCTGAAGGGTCAGGGCTATTACAGTGGAAACGACACCAAGGTGATCCTGGTCGCCCTCAAGCGGCAGCAGGTAGCCGAGCTGAAGGATCTGGCATCCCGGGTAGACCCCAATGCCTTTATCATCATTCAGGAAGCCCACCAGGTTTTGGGCGACGGTTTTAAGCGGTACAACAAAGACGATCTGTAAAAAGGCGGTGGGCATCATGAAGCGCGGATGCGGGCTTTCTGTTATTCTCATATTGACACTTCTTTTGTCCGGCTGTAATGATTGGATGGAGGGCAGCTTTGTGTCCGTTACGCCCCACGCAGAGGTCTATCCTCAGGCTGAGGTGGAAAAATCCGAAAAAGCGGACAGCTATGATGAGCTGGCAGAGCTTCTCATCCGTTTGGTGGAAAGCCGGACAACGACCGCCTCTGTGGATGTGAGCCGATACGAAGGGGAGCTGGAGAAGCAGATCCCCCAAATCATCCGTCAGGTAAAAACCACAGATCCCTTAACCGCATACGCAGTCAGAGATATTTCCATCAACACCGCAGAGGTAGGCGCCCGCAGCATTGCCACCGTTACCATCCAATACAGTCGTTCCGCATATCAAATACAAAGCATCGACACTGCCTGGGGCACCCCCGGCATCGAAAGCAAGGTACACTCCGCCCTTTCTCAGGCACAAACCGATCTGACCCTGCTGGTGAATGGATATAAGGAGACAGACCTGACCGGCATCGTAGACAGCTACTACCGGGAGCATCTGGATACAGTCATGGAATGTCCACAGGTAACCGTTCAGATCTATCCCAACAGCGGCAATACAAGAATCCTGGACATTGAATTTATCTATACCCAGCCCAGACAGACCCTTTTGGATATGGCAAACGGAGTCAAGCTCATGCTGTCCTCCGCTTCGGGCTATGTCCGCGGGCAGGAAACGGAGCTTGCCAAAGCAGAGCGACTCAGCTCCTTCCTGCGGCCTATGTTCACAGAATCCGGAACCACCCCCACACCGGTATACAGTCTTTTGTATCAAGGCATCGGCAACAGCAATTCCATTGCCACAGTTTTCGCCCTTCTGTGCCGGGAGGTAGGGCTTAACTGTCAGGTCGTCTCCGGAGCAAAAGGCGAGGAATCCTGCTGCTGGAACATTCTGGAGCTGGACGGCGTTTACTGCCATGTAGATCTGCTCCAAAGCTGGCAAACGGATGCCCCCCTGTTTCGCTATGACGATGAAATGACGCAATACGACTGGGACAGGGAAATCTATCCCGCCTGTCCCCGCCCGCAGGAGCCTGCTACGGAGCCAACAGCGGGTACGGAAACCACAGAAGCAACCGAGCCCACGGAAACCACGGAAGCAACCGAGCCGGAGAATACCACCGTGCCCTAAGCTCCGTTTATGGATTTTATCTCAAAGAAAAGAAAACCCCTTTACAGACGGCTCTTTTCTGATTATAATAGCCCAGAATAAATCAAAGATTGTGAGAGTATGAATATGATCCAATTTGAAGAATATAAGCTAAAACTGGAGGACCTGGGTCCCAAGCTGGAAGCCCTTGCTGTCTCCTTGAATCTGGAAAAGGCAAAGAACGACTTAGAGCGGTTTCATGCCATGCAGGAGGCGCCCGGCTTCTGGGATGACCCGGAAAAGTCCCAAAAGATCGTTGTCCAATGCCGTCAGGTGGAGACAAAGCTGGAGAAATATGACCGCATGATCGGGCAGTGGGAAGATCTCACCACTCTTTGCGAAATGGCTCTGGAGGAAAACGACGACTCCATGCTGGAAGAATTGAAGGAGGGCTTCACCGCTCTGTCTGATGCCATGGAATCCGCTCGTCTGGAAACTTTGCTCACCGGGGAATACGACGGTAACAACGCCCTTATGTCCTTCCATGCCGGGGCAGGCGGCACAGAAGCTCAGGACTGGTGTCAAATGCTTTACAGAATGTATACTCGCTGGGCAGAAGCACACGGCTTCACCTATCAGATCATGGA
>JAZNYB010000171.1:0-4451 GCA_045594185.1 Faecousia sp.
TATATTCGCTGGATACGGCTATACCCATAATGTTTTTTAGATGCGGTGCATAAATCAAGTCGTAATCATTTGCGTGGACATAACCAACGATTGTATCATCATAAACAGCAACATAGATTTTGTTGGAATTACTGCTGAGAAGTTTTGTTATGTTCTGTATCGTATCAACCAAAGAGTATTGATAACCCATCTCATCGCAATTAAGCTGCCAAATGGCGGTTGCATCGGAAGAGATTGCTTCACGAATAGAAAACACATCAATTGGCGTCATTTCTGGGTATTCTCCTTTGCAGTGTTGATCGAAGAAATCAAGATACGCTTTATCTCAACACACCGATCAAGAATCGCTTTGTCACCATGATAGCCACTCTCAATCAGCAGTTCCAGCCAATACTCACTTTCAGAACATTCCTTTAGAGCGATTTGCAGTTTAGCAATAAAGTCCGCCTTACTATGGGCATAAAAAGCTCCCCGGATGTTTGCGCCAATACTTGTTCCGGAACGGACAAGTTGATTCGTCAGAATACTTTCTTTTTGATTGCGCTTTATCTCGTTGCAAACTCGAATGATCTCCAATGCAAAAGCCTTGGATTTTGCCAACAATGGACTATCTGCCGTAATGACCACCTCCCGAAAAGGATAATCTTATTATAGAAGTGAACTGTTGGATTTGCAATACTTATTCACTATTCACTATTACTTATTACTTCCAAAAATCGCCGGGTGGATTTTAGTGAAGAGTGAATAGGTAATAGTGAAGAAGTAAAAATCGCCAATCTTCTGTCGAAGATCGGCGATTTTTGGTGGGGGAGGACGGATTCGAACCATCGAAGGCATAGCCAGCAGATTTACAGTCTGTCCCCTTTGGCCACTCGGGAACTCCCCCATATTTGGTTATTCGTCTGAGTGCGGTGGAGCCGGTAGACGGACTCGAACCCCCGACCTGCTGATTACAAATCAGCTGCTCTACCGACTGAGCTATACCGGCGTCTCAAACAGAACACGCTTATTATAACGACCTGTCCCCCAAATGTCAAGCATTATTTTCGCTCTTTTTGAAAAATTTTGCCCCATTTTTGGCATCTAATTTTCTTACCGGAGATCCTTTTTGATGCCCTTAGCAATGCGCCAAATATCCTCCATGGTGTTAATATGGGCGATCTGCTCCTTATAATAACCGCTGAACGCCACCCCCCGGAGATACCACGCAAAATGCTTTCTGGCTTCCAGACAGGCGATATGCTCCCCTTTGTCCTCCGCCGCGAGACAAAGCTGGCGGGTTGCGGTGTCCACCCGCTGGGAAAGGGGCGGTCTTGGGGGAATTTCTCTGCCCTCCACAGCCGCTCTCACTTCCTCAAACAGCCACGGGTCACCAAATACGCCCCGACCCAGCATCAGACCGTCCGCACCGGTGCGCTTCAGGCACTGCACCGCGGCTTCTCCGGACATAATATCCCCATTGGCGATCACGGGGATGGATACTTCCCTTTTTACCTTTCCAATGGTGTCCCAGTCCGCCACCCCGGAATAAAGCATGGACTTGGTGCGCCCATGGACAGCCAAAGCCGCAGCCCCGGCAGACTCCATGGTTTTGGCAAACTCCACCACATTGATGCTTCCTTTGTCCCAACCCAGGCGGCATTTCACCGTCACCGGCACGGAAACCGCCTTTGACACGGCTTCCACGATCTTTCCGGCAAGAATGGGATCTTTCATCAAAGCAGAGCCGTCTCCGTTTCCCACGATTTTCGGCATGGGGCAGCCCATGTTGATGTCCAGAAAATCACAGCCGGATATTTCCAGAGCCAGCACCGCGCCCTGCGCCATGATTTCCGGGTCATTGCCGAAAATCTGCGCCCCCACCAGACTGCCGGGATTTTTCCGCAAAAGGGCGGCACTTTTTTTATCCTTATATACCAGAGCCCTGCTGGACACCATTTCCGTTACGGTGATATCCGCACCCAGCCCAGCGCAAACAGTGCGGTATGCCCAGTCTGTGACCCCTGCCATGGGCGCGAGAGCCAACATTCCGGGAATCTCCAAATTGCCGATTTTCATTGCCGCGCCTCCCGATCTCAAAACTTCTGCCCCATCATAGCATATTTCAGGAAAAACCGCAACGGTGGATATTTTTATGAAATATATCCTCTGCCTGCTCCCGGAATACATCCCTATTGCTTTTGCCGGCTTTCTTTGCTAAAATGGGGAAAACCCCGGCAGACGGGGGGAAAGATCATGGCAGGTGCATCATGAAAGGGAAAAAATTATTCGGGAATTTCTTGCTGCTTCTTGCGGCAATTATTTGGGGTGTTGCGTTTGTATTTCAGCGAACAGGCATGGAGGATATTCAGCCCATCTCCTTTAATGCCGCCAGAACTACTTTGTCGGCAATCGTTGTAGCCCCTGTTGCTTTGTGGCGGATCAAAAGGGAGAAACTGCCCACCCTGCAGGAAAAGGCAGCCTACATTAGAAACACGATTCTTGGCGGTATTTGCTGCGGTGGGTTTCTTGCCCTTGCCAGTGCCTTTCAGCAATCGGGAATGGTCTATACCTCTGCGGGCAAGGGTGGGTTTATAACCGCTATGTATCTGCTCCTTGTGCCGGTTTTCAATCTGGTCGTTTTCCGCAAACGGGCGCAGTGGAGTGTTTGGGTCGCTGTGCTTATGGGGATCGTGGGAATGTATCTGCTGTGCTTGTCGGAGGGATTTTATCTTGCCCGGGGGGATCTTTTGATCTGCCTGAGCGCGGTGACCTTTAGCTGTCACATTTTGTGCTGCGATCACTTCGCTGCCAAGGGAGAGCCTGTGGGCGTTGCCGCTGTGCAGTTTGCCACCGTTGCTCTGCTTTCCTGGCCCACAGCCTTTTTCACGGAGCAGCCAAGCTGGGATAAGCTCATTTCCGCAGGTATTCCTATTTTATACTGCGGTCTGATGTCCGGCGGCTTGGGGTACACCTTCCAACTTGTGGCGCAAAAGTACACCGACCCCGCGCCAGCCTCCCTGCTTATGAGCATGGAATCGGTGTTTGCCGTCATTGCCGGTGCTCTGGTTCTTCAGGAGCGCATGAGCCGGCGGGAGCTGCTGGGATGTTTGGTCATGTTCGCCGCCATCGTTTTGGTGCAGATCCCGCTGCCTGCCGGGAAGAAGGCAAAAGATACATAAATAGAAAAAATGGGGTTTTTGTGTGAGAACCCCATTTTTTATGTGCGCTTGCTTACAACGCCTGAATTTGCTCATTGATCTCCCGCAGCCGCTTCTTCATAGACTGATACTGACCGAACCAGATAATGGCGTAAATCAGGAAAAACACGCCGCAATAGGCGAGGATACCGCCAATGCTTCTGGGAATCCAGTGCATAAACCAGGCAATGGGCAGAGCGGACAGGGCATATACCAGAAGGTGGGTCGTTGTCTGCCGCAGCAAACTCCAATGCTCCTGCTCCCAAATTACAGTAGCACCGCTCCATATTCCACCGTAAAAGGCAGCGGCAGCAGTTTGCAGGATCACCGCCGGCAGTTCGCTTCCGCAGGCTTCCACAAGACCGGGGTGAACAGGATGATATGCCCCATCTCCCATGCACGCAGAGATGATAATGGGGACAAGGGTGCCGATGGTAATACCCATGGGTGCGCCCAGCAACCCACGCAAAAAAGCTTTCTTTAACATAGTCGTTTCCTCACATTCCTAAGATCTGCTTGATTTTGGATACATATCGCCGGGATACATAGGTGGTTGAGCCATCCTTCATGGTCACACAAATGGTGCCTGCAAAGCTCAGGTCAAAGCACCGCACACGGCGAAGATTGATGATCTCCGAATTGGAGATCCGCACAAATTTACCGCTGCTCAGCCGTTCCTCCGCTTCATAAAGCCGAAGCCGCAGGGTGTATGTACCGGAGTCTGCCCGGCAATAGACCTTTCCGTTGGCGGCATAGACCGAAATGATCTCCCCCGTGTCCAAAATGCGAACGGTGTCCTCCTGAATACCGGCGATCATTTGTGGACTCTCCTCCGAAAGCCGCCGGAGCAAGGCGCTGACCTCCTCGTCGAGCTTGCCTGTTATGACAATGATCCTTGGCTCTTTGCGGCCTTCTTCTATTTTGATTTCAATTTGCATCGCGCTCTCTCCTTTCCACATGAGGATCATACGATATTTTCAAAAGAATTTCCACTGTTTTTCCATAGGTGGTCGTTTTCGCCCTACAGGTGGTCGTATTTTATTTTCTGTTGAAAAGGATCGTAACTTTTTCGTTGACAATTGCCGGAGAGTTTAGTATAATACAAAAGTTGAGTGCATATTCCCCGCTGGAGTAGCTCAGTCGGTAGAGCATCTCACTCGTAATGAGAAGGTCGCGTGTTCGAGTCACGTCACCAGCTCCAAAAAGAACTAAGCCACAGCTTCGTTCTTTTTTTATCCAACCCGCGGACCCGGTATATCATCACCGATGGCC
>JAZNYB010000172.1:0-10306 GCA_045594185.1 Faecousia sp.
GAACGACATGGCTACAATCCGACTTAAGATCGAGCCGATGATGTTCGTGGTTGACCGGGCTATGGCTGCTATGAAAAAGGCCGGAATGGAGCCGGTGGCAGTTCCCATCCGCGGTGGTACGGATGGGGCAAGACTGTCCTATATGGGTCTTCCCTGTCCCAATCTCTGCACCGGCGGCAACAACTACCATGGCAGATTTGAGTATATCCCCACGGAGGATATGGAGCAGTGCGTAGAAATGCTCATTCATATTCTGTGTGCTGAATAATCCCCAAAATTTTCCGCTCAGTGCGTCAAAACACTGAGCGGTTTTTGATTACAGATACTGCCGAAGATCCTCTGCCAATTGTGCCTCCAAATGAATGAGCCTCTTGGCAATATCCTTGGAGGTTTCGTCAGCCGCCTTATACTGATTCAGATACCTGCTCAAGGACTTTACGCCCATGTTGCATCCATCGGTCATCAAGTCTGCCACTGTTCCATCACTGGAATCCATACCCAGCTTCATATGGGTTTTCATCCAGGACATTCCTGTCGCAACGGGGTTCGGGTTCTTTCCCTCATCATGGTATTTGCTCAACAGATTTTGAATTTCCCGATTCAGCTTTTCGTGTTCCTTTTTGCAATCCACAAGGTATTTGCGGAAATCCCCGGACTGCACCCTGTCCACCACATCATCAATGGAGGAAACTCCCATTTTTATCCCGGCATCACATTCCCGGAGGAGTTTAATGGTATCCTGCTCGATCATTGCTTTTCGCCCCTTTCTTTTTTCACAACTAGCATACCCCAAAGAGCGAATATTACCCGGTACTAAAAAATTCCCCTCCCGCGAAAACAGAAGGGGAATCGTTTCAAATCAGATCCTTGCAATGACTTCTGCCACAAGCCCCTGCAGGACTGCTCCCTGCTGGGCGGCGGTGTCGATAACCTCCTGCTCATCCAGCTTGGCATCGGTGACACCGGCTGCCATGTTGGTAACAAGAGAAATCGCCAATGTGCGGATACCGCAGTGATGGGCGACGATGACCTCAGGGACGGTGCTCATACCCACTAAATCAGTACCAAGCGCACGGAACGCACGGATCTCGGCAGGTGTTTCGTAGCTGGGACCGGTATAGGCAAGGTATACACCCTGCTTCAGATCCACTCCCTGCTCCTTTGCCACCTCCAGAGCCAGTGCCCGCAGCTCGGGGTTGTATGCCTTAGACATATCGAAAAACCGGGGACCGAACTCTGCGGGGTTGGGTCCGATCATGGGGTTGGTTCCCAGCATATTGATGTGGTCGGTGATGAGACACAGATTGCCGGGGGCAAAATCCCGGTTCACAGCACCGCAGGCGTTGGTGACAATGAGCGTTTCCACACCCAAAAGGCGCATAAGACGGATGGGGAAAGCAATATCAGACAGAGGGTAACCCTCATAAAAATGCAGTCTGCCCTGCATACAAATCACATTTTTCCCGGAGAGCTTGCCGACCACAAACTGTCCGGCGTGACCGGGGGCAGTGGATACCCGCATACCGGGAACTTCCTTATAAGGAATGATCGTGGGGTCTTCAATGCGCTTGGCAAGCTCGCCCAAGCCGCTGCCCAGAACAATACCCACAGTGGGCTTTACGGGCAGTCTGTTCTTCAAAAGCTCCGCTGTATTTCTTAAATTTTCCATAGTTCATGCTCCTTTATATGTTGCTTGCAGGGGTCATACCCTGAAAATTTTGATTTTTCCTATTCTTCCGGGGGCAATTCCAGCTTCTCAAGGAGGCTCTCCCACCGCTTCTTCCGCTGATCCGTGTCCCTTCTTCGCTGGGCAGTATCCATGTCCCGGATGAAGCCCTCCATTTCCTGCCGCACAGCTTCCACCTCTGCTTTCAGTTCTTGGGCAGACATCCGCAGCACTCCGGAGCGGAACACCGAGAGCTGAATAAGGCTGTCGGAGGTAGCGACCCACACCCGGTCGTGTTTGCCAACGGCGTGGATCAGAGCTTCGATGTACGCATCGCACGTCTCATTTTCCCGGGTATACACCACCAACAGATTGTGATATAATGAGCGGTGTCCCCGGCTTCCCTTTACCCGGTAGCCGTCAAAAACCAGCACCACATCCCGGTTTTTATAGCCGGCATAGTTGCTCAAAATATCCATTAGCTTCTGCCGTGCCGTTTCCAGATCCTCCTGTGCAAGCTGTTTTAATCCGTCCCACGCAAAAAGGATATTGTATCCATCAATAAACAGGTATTCTTTTTTGTCCGGGTACACCGGAGCAGGGGGCAGGGACTGGGAACTGACTTTGGCTGGCTGGTACTGCGGTCTGCGAATGGGGCCAAACTCCCGCTCCATGATGCGCTCTAATTCCTTGTCGTCGTATGAAGCCTTCACCGCAGTGGGTATGGTGACCGGTGTCGGGGGCTTTAGGCAGGAGGGCAGATGCATATGCGCCGGCACCTCGTGCCATTTCACCGTAAATCCCGCTCCATGGGCGCAGAATACGGAATCCGGAGTGTTTTCCAAGTCCCCTTCCGGGTCATAAGCGAAGGAGGACACCACCGTCTCCTGCTCCTTGCAGGGGTAAAAACCACCGGATGCCAAAGTGAGTCGTCCTCGGCCCCGGGTGTATGCGGCAACCTGAGCGGCGTAGTCCTGCAAGAGAGCCACCGGAGCTTTCCCTGTGAGAACAGCAAACTCCCCCACCGCATTCTGGGTCATTTCCAGAGAAGCCGCCTGCAAATCTCCCAAGGCTCTGCCCACATTCCCCTGAGGAATCGTGAGAGTATATGCATAGTAAGGCTCTAAAAGAACACTTTTACCCTGCATCAAGCCTTGCCGCACCGCCCGATAGGTAGCCTCACGGAAGTCGCCACCTTCGGTGTGCTTCAAATGGGCTTTTCCCGATATCAGTGTTATTTTAATATCTGTAATGGGTGAGCCGGTGAGAACGCCCAAATGTATCTTTTCCGATAAATGCCCTTGGATCAGCCTTTGCCACTGACGGTCTAAAACATCCTCCGGGCAGCGGGAAGCCAGCACCACGCCGCTTCCTCCGGGCAAAGGCTCCAAAAGCAGATGGACTTCGGCATAGTGGCGCAAGGGCTCATAATGCCCCACCCCCTCCACGGTCTTGGATATGGTTTCTTTGTATAGTATCCGTCCGGCGCCGAAATTCACTTCCAGTCCGAACCGCTCCAAAATCAAGCTTTTTAAGATCTCGATCTGCACCTGTCCCATAAGCCGGACGAATATTTGCCCGGATCGGGGTTCCCAATGAAGCCGCAAAAGAGGGTCTTCCTCTGCCAGCTCCAACAGCTTCGGCATGACCACCACAGGATCGGTTTTGGGAGGAAGTTCCATGCAATAGGTCATCACCGGCTCTAAAACCGGCTGGGGCATATCTTCCCGCGCCCCTAAGCCCTGACCGGGACGGGTCTTGCCAAGCCCCACCAAAGCGGCGATCTCACCGGGGAATATTTCCTCAGTCTGGGTATATTTTTCCCCGGAATACAAGCGGATCTCCTTGACCTTTTCCGTATATTCCTCCCCACCTGCCTGATAAGTCAAGGGACTGCGCACCCGGAGACTGCCCCCGGTGAGCTTTATATAAGTCAGGCGGTTTCCCGACGGATCTCTGGCAATTTTATAGACCTGAGCGGCAAATTCACTGCCATATTTCCCACCGGAAGCCAGACGGCGCAATTCCCGGAGGAACTCCCCGATCCCTTCCAGGCGGAGGGCAGAGCCGAAAAAGCAGGGAAACAGCAATTCCTCTTTGATCAGTTCCCGAAGCTGATCGTCCGTCAAAGCCCCTTCCGCAAGATAGCTCTCCAGCACATCCTCCCGGCACAGGGCAGCATTTTCCTCCATGCTTTCTCTGCCATTGGAGAAATTTACACAGCCCGGGGACAGGTTGCGGACACAATCTCCCATGATCTCATCCATACCCAACCCCGGCAAGTCCATTTTACTCACGAACAGGAAGGTGGGCACATGGTTTTTCCGCAGCAGCTTCCAAAGGGTTTGTGTATGCGCCTGAACACCGTCCGTACCGGATATGACCAAAATGGCACAGTCCAGCACCTTTAACGCCCGCTCCGTCTCAGCGGCAAAGTCCACATGACCGGGGGTATCCAGCAAGGTGATCTCCACATCCTCAACACTCATGCGCGCCTGCTTGGAAAAGATGGTGATACCTCTCGCCCGCTCTAAGCTGTGGGTATCCAGAAAGGCATCCTTATGATCCACTCTGCCCAGCTTTTTTAATGCCCCGGCGGTATATAAAAGAGCTTCGGAAAGGGTCGTCTTTCCCGCGTCCACATGAGCCAAAATGCCCACAGTCAGCTTTTTTGCGGCAGCCATCCTCTCACCCCTTCATAAACAGCAGAAAATGAGACTTTCCCTTTAGGAAAACTCCCATGGGTAGTATTATATCCTTAATTGTTCAGATTTGCAATGTTTTTAAGACAATCTGGCGATTTTTTGTAGATTTTACCAGTTTGTCCCGCTCAGATTCAAGAAAAACGCTTCCCCTTTTGTATTGCGGAACAAAGAAAATGACAAACTTTGTAGATATTTCCGCAAAAATCCCATAAGGAGGACAATTTATGCGAAACATTCCCAACTTCACCTGTGAGCATGGCGCGGCACAGCTCATTTTAGAGTCCATCCCCTACACAGGCATCGCCTATGTGCTGGTGCAGTGGGCAATTCCCGGAGGGCTTCCCGGGCTTTTGGAGGATTGCCGCCGTTTTTGCAGCATGGTGGATGCCAAAAGGGTGCTGGCCCTGGCAGACACCTTCGGACCGGAGAGAGCTTCTGTAAAGCTTCCCACTGTATTCCGGGTGCTTTCCCTGCAGTGCGAAAAAGCTGCTCTCTCAGAGAAAGCTGCCGCCCTTTTTCCTGTGACCGGGGAGCTTATGGATACATATATACACAAATACAATGAAGCCATGACCGGAATTGACGGAGCAAGACGGCTCACCGGGCAGGACAAAGACACTCTCCTGCGGCATGGAGGCTGCTATTTTGTCCACCGGGAAGGACAGCTTCTGGGGCTGGGGCAGGTGGAAGGGAGCAAAATCCTGTCCATTGCCGCCTGTGCCGCCGGAGAAGGGGCAACGGTTTTGGCAACCTTGGCAGAAGTGATTTGGGAAGATACCATCCGGCTGTGTGTGGCTGATACCAATGTCCGTGCAGTACGGTTTTATCAAAAGCAAGGTTTCATCACCACCGGAATAAAAGAAACCTGGGTTGCGCTGACCAAGGAATAAATATGCCTTTTCCAAGCTTTTTCCTCCCGGGTGAGCAGAAACTGCCCTCTTTTGGGCATAATAAAACAATGCTCCCAAAGCCCTTGACATCCTTTTGGGTTGTGCTATGATGTCTCTCGTGTTCGTTTTCCGGCAATAAAGAACACCAGTCGGCATTGCGGCACAAAAACACAACGGAGGAGATCTTATGGAAAAGTTTTTTCGTCTGAAAGAACGGGGTACTACCGTCAAAACAGAGCTTTTAGCCGGGGTGACCACCTTCATGGCTATGGCGTACATTCTCATGGTCAACGCCGGAATGTTCGCGGATCCCTTTGGTGACGGAACCAATGTCTTGGGTGTCAGCTATGATGCCGTCTACATCGCAACCGCCATTTCCGCTGTGATCGGCTCCGTTCTTTTGGGGCTGCTTGCCAATCTCCCTCTGGCGCAGGCAACCGCCATGGGTCCCAACGCCTATTTTGTGTATACCGTATGCATCGGCTTCGGGTTTTCCTATGCCAACGCTCTTGCCTTCATTTTTGTGGAGGGTCTGGTTTTTTTATTCCTTACTACCACCGGACTGCGCAAGCTCATTTTCCAAGCCATTCCCGATGCGGTATGCAAGGCGATCCCTGCGGGCATTGGTCTGTTCATCGCCTTTTTGGGTCTGCAAAATGTGGGCATTGTCGCCAAAAATGCCAGCACCGGTGTCAGCTTGGGCTCTTTTAATCTTCTGAGCAACCCCGACACCTCCTGGGCTGGGGTCATGCCTATGCTGGTGACTATTTTTGCTGTCTGCTTCATTGCCATCCTTTCCCACAAGAATGTACGGGGAGCTGTCCTGTGGGGAATTTTAGGCGGAGCAGGTCTGTATTATGCTCTGGGTCTTACGATTCCCGGCTTTTATACGCGGCTTGTCTCCAATCTAACGATCGACTTTATCCAGCCCTTCCGGGATTTTGGAACGCAGTCTTTTGGCAAAGTATTTACAGAAGGCTTTAACTTCTCCTCATATATTGAAGCCCATGGTCTTGCCAGCTTTATTATGATCTTCGTAACCACCTCCATCGCTTTCTGCATGGTGGATATGTTTGACACCCTTGGCACACTTTACGGAGCTTGCGCCAGAGGAAATCTGCTGACAGAAAAGGGAGAAGTCCCCAACATGAACCGGGCGATGCTGGCGGATGCCATTTCTACTACCACAGGAGCGATCTGCGGCACTTCCACCGTAGGCGTTTTCGTAGAATCCGCTGCAGGCATTGCCGAGGGCGGGCGCACCGGACTTGCTTCCATTTGTACCGGAGCGTTGTTCTTCCTTGCCATGTTCCTCAGCCCCATTGCCGCCTTCATCCCCACTGCCGCCACCGCCGCCGCCTTGATCTATGTTGGTGTTTTGATGATGACCTGTGTCAAGGAGCTGAACTGGGAAGACCCCTCCGTGGCTCTGCCCTCCTTCCTCACCTTGTCCATGATGTCCTTCACCTATAACATTTCCTACGGCATCGCCTTTGGTCTGATCTCCTATGTGATCATTAAGGTCTGTCTGGGTAAAAGGAAAGAGGTCACCGCCGGCACATGGGTCATCACCGCTCTGTTCTTAGCCACCCTGTTCCTGACTCATTAACCATAACCAAAACAACCCCCAACCGAAGCAACGGTTGGGGGATCGTTATGATCTGTTTATGGTTTCACTCCCGGATTCTCCAAAGAAACCCGCAGAACTCCGGCACAAAAGGTTGCGCTATTTTCAGTCCTCGCCATACCCTCTGTACAGGAATGTCACGATCTGACCTCTCGTGCAGGTATTATTGGGGGCAAATCGTGTTGCGCTGACACCTGCTGTAATACCGTTTTCCACAGCCCAAAGAACCGCGTCGCAGTAATATTTATCTCCGGCAACATCTCCAAAGGGGTTATCCTCCGCGGAAACAGTGGGAGAACCGGCGGCTCTGTACATAAAAGTCACCACCTGGGCTCTGTTGCAAGCCCCTTTGGGATTGAAGGTGGTTTTTGTCGCTCCGGCGGTCACACCCTGCTCCACTGCCCAAAGGACTGCCTGATAGAAATAATCGTCGGCGTCCACATCGGTAAAGGGATTGTCGGCAGATACAGGTTCGGGGCAGCCCGCCGCCCGCCACAGGAAGGTGACGATCTGACCGCGGGTACAGTCTTTATTGGGAGAGAAGCTTGTGTCGGAAGTACCGGCGGTTATGCCTTTTTCATATGCCCAAAGGACCGGGTCGTAGTAATATTTTCCATCTTCCACATCGGCAAAGGGGTTGTATTCCAGAACACGCTCCGTATCAGAGACTAACACGGTAATGTGACCCACGCTGTAAACTGTCCCGGATTGTCGCACGAGCTTATACTGAATATCACAGATGCCTTCCGCGTAGGTGGTGATCTCATTTTCTTCATTTACGGTTGCGATTTCCGGATTCAGACTTTCAACGGTCACCGTGCCGCCCTCCAGAAATATCCTTTCTCCAAAGGGGAAATCCAGATATTCTCCGGTGTAACCCGTAGGCAGAGTGAATGTGCCGTATTGAATGGACCAAACATCGTCATCCGCCTCAATGGGGTACGAGTAGAAGCCATCCATATAGTAAAGCGTATCGTTGAGAGTATCGACACTGCCGGATACCTGCATACCGTTGCTGTAAGCATAAGTCAGAGCAAGATGGCGTTCTTTTTTGGCGTTTCCGTAAGCGATCCAACCATCCCGGTAGACCTCACCCAGCTCCATATCGCTCTTGTCCCGACCATCCAAATAAATCATGCCATCGGTACTGCCACCTATGCTGCTCTCGTCCTGACAAGGCGTGAAATTGATCGGCATATTATTGATGGTCATTGTAAAATTGCCGAAGCCGGTAGGATAAGAGTTGCTGTAATTATAGAAAGTGCCGTCGGTATAGTAGACCTTGGGTTTATCCCAGGCTTCCGGGGGCAGATTTTCGCTGTCATAGGCAGGCGTGATGTATTCTACGGTATCCAGATAGATCCACTGCTGAATGTACTGCCGGTCGTTGGTACCGCCCTCCAGCCACAGAGGATCATACAGCACCCATTCACCATCCAAAAGAACAAAGCACCAGGCGTGACCGGCGTAATCGAACAGCTCCACGGTCTGCTCTGCCATATTGCCCCGCCAGCCGTCACCAACCACCGCGGGAATGCCCAGAGAGCGCAGAAGATACTGCATCAGATTGGCATAGCTCATGCAGTTGCCCACCCGGTCAAAAAGGGTGTCCGTGGCGTATGCAGAGGCGTTTGCATCATAGATAATGTTGGCTCTGAGCCACTGGTCAATGGCATCCGCTTTTTCTCTGTTGGTATCACAGCCGGCAGTTATGATCTCAGCCAGAGCTTTCAGAGCCTCCCGATCTTCCTCTGAGCCGGTGTTCATCTCCAAAGCCGCTTCCGGATAGTTTTGCACATAGTGCTCGTTCAAATAGGCAAAGGTGTCTTCTACCCGCTGAGGGGTGATCCCGATCAAAAGCCCCTCAAAATCGGGTCTGTAATAATCCGGAGAGGATACACAATCCCGAAGGGAGTGGGCACAAACTCCTTCTACCAACGGCTGGGGAACAAGCTGCCCCGATGGATCAGACGCGGCGGCGTTTGTCACGGGGATCATTCCAAACGCCAGAACAAGCGCTAACACAAGGGAAACAATTCTGCGATTCATATACAAAAACATTCCTTTCCTACAATCTCCCATGTTCATTATAGCCAAAAACGGTAGTAATGTCAATGTTCCTTTGCCTTGTGTTCAGGGCAAACCAAAGTTTCATTCTCACTGCGTCCCCGAAAAAAATTTCTAAAAAAATTTCAAATTCCCTCTTTACAAATCGGCAAGCTTATGCTATAGTAATCTTGCAAATGATAATCATTATCAAAAAGGAGGGAGGGTATGGCAACAGTCAAAAAGCATAGCAAAAAACGAGATGCCATTTTAGAGTGCATCAAGGGCACCACCTGTCACCCCAGCGCCGAATGGGTCTACACCCAGCTCAAACCCCAAATCCCCGACCTGTCTCTGGCAACCGTGTACCGGAATCTGGCACTGTTTCTGGAGGAAGGCACTATCAGCTCTCTGGGTGTGGTGCAGGGGCTGGAACGGTTTGACGGCAATACACAACCCCATGTTCACTTTATCTGCACCGGCTGCGGCTCGGTCATAGATCTGCCCTCCCTGACAGTTCCCACGGAGCTGGAAAGTCAGGTTTCTGACGAGTTGGGAGCGGCGATCACCGCTTCAGTCCTCAGCTTTCAGGGGCTTTGCCGCTCCTGCCGGAAAAAGAAGCTTCCCGGACTAAAAGAAAACACTCAAAAATATAATTAAAGGAGTTTAAGATCATGAAAAAGTATGTTTGCACCGTTTGTGATTATGTTTACGAGGGCGAGTCCCTTCCCGAGGATTATGAGTGCCCCATCTGCGGTGTCGGACCCGATATGTTCGAGGAACAGGAGTAAGCTCCATCCCTAACAATCCACAAATCAATAAAAAAACAACTTATATAATATGGAGGAAATGATTATGAAGAAGTTTGTTTGCCCCGTTTGCGGTTATGTTCACGAAGCAGAGGTCATGCCCGAAGGCTTCAAGTGCCCCGTCTGCAAGGTTGACGGTTCCAAGTTCAAGGTCATGGAGACTGATAAGCTGGCCGCTGAGCATGAGTACGGCATCTATGCCAAGACCGTGAAGAACAACCCCGACATCTCCGAAGAAGACAAAAAGTTTATCTTTGAGCAGCTCATGGCTAACTTCACCGGTGAGTGCTCCGAGGTTGGTATGTACCTGTGTATGGCCCGTATCGCCCATCGGGAAGGCTATCCCGAGATCGGTCTGTACTGGGAGAAGGCTGCTTATGAGGAAGCTGAGCACGCTGCCAAGTTCGCGGAGCTGCTGGGTGCGGATCTGGAGCCCAACATGAAGGCCACCACCAAGGATAACCTGGCTTGGAGAGTGGACTGCGAGTTCGGCGCTACCGCCGGCAAGTTTGATCTGGCAGCCTGTGCCAAGAAGAACGGTCTGGACGAAGTCGGATCGTAGC
>JAZNYB010000173.1:0-3803 GCA_045594185.1 Faecousia sp.
CTTGGCTCACAGAACGACATGGCTACGATCCGACTTGCCGGCGGCAGCGGAGGTCTTGGTCTGGAGATTGCCAAATGGCTGGCAGAGAAGAAAGTGGCTTGTCTGCATCTTCTGGGTCGCAGACCACTTTCCGGAGAATACGGAACGGATGAAAAGCAGCACCGTTTGTGGCAGACCGTAGAGGAATTGCGAAAGAGCTGTAAGGTTTGCTATCACACTGTAGATGTGGCAGACCCGGAAGCCATGGAAGCTTTGGGAAGGCTGCTTCTGGAGGAAGGGCGGCTGGACGGTATTTTCCAGTGCGCCGGCGTTGCGGGAAAGGGGATGCTTCTGACCAAGGAGGAAGGCGTTTTCCGCAGTGTATTACAGCCCAAGGTGCAAGGAACATGGAACCTTCATCGCCTGCCCTTGCAGCCTAAGCATTTTGTGATGTTCTCATCGGTGCAGACCTTGTTCGGCGGAGCGGGGCAGTGCGACTATACAGCCGCCAATGCCTTTTTGGACGCCTTTGCTTCTTATCGCCATAGTCTGGGTCTTCCTGCCACGGTCATTAACTGGCCGCCATGGAAGCAAGTGGGGATGGCGGTGGATATGGGAGCTGCCCATGGGCGCAGCTTCTTCCAGGCACTTTCTCCTGACCGTGGTCTTTCCGCTTTGGAGACGATCCTGACCACGGGACTTAGCGGCGTGATCCCCGGTAAGCTGGATGCGGAGTTCCTTGGGGAGGAGTGGGAGCATTTTCCCATTGCTCTGGATATGACCCTTCGACCCAGAGAACGGATGGAAGACAAAACAAAGGCAAAGAACCCTCCTGCCCGGGAACTTCTTCTATTGGGAAAAGAACCCGGAAGCTTTACGGATCGGGAGCGGGAAGTGGCACAGCTTTATGCCGCGGCCATTGGCTTGACTGAGATCGATGTGTTTGACAGCATCAATGCCATGGGTGGTGATTCCATTGTATCCATGGAGATACTGAAGGAATTAAACCGGCACTATGGAAACCATCTGAGCGCGGCGGATATGTTTACTTATGCCAGTGTCAGCGATATGGCGGCGCATATTGAGCAACTGCTTCAGCCTGTGTAAAGAGAGAAATTGTATAAGAAAAACGGAGAGCTTCCTGTTTTGGGAAACTCTCCGGTTTTTATGAAGTTTTATTCCGGGGTGATTTCTGCAAGACATTGGTTCTTTTCCACATGCTGACCTGTGGTGGCTTTGACATAAGTCAGAATACCGGAAACCGGGGCACGCACCTCCAGCTCCATTTTCATCGCCTCGCACAAAAACAGAACCTGATCCTTTTCTACCCGCTGTCCCTGTTGAACCAATACCTGACAGAGTGTTCCGGGGAGGGGAGCAAAAACGCCACAGGCATGGGAATGTTCCGTTTCGTCGTCGTCAAAATCGGGCAGATCATCAAAATCCGCTTCAATTTTCTGGATTTTCGCAAACTGATCGTCCACTTCAATGTAATATTTCTTATCCCCGAGCTGCACCATGTACATTTCAGTCAACCCTTTCCTCGTAAATATTTTGAATCTTCAGTCCATTGACATTACGCTTCAGCCGATAAGCGAGAATGGCCAGAAGCAGGGCATAGTCTTCCTCCGGCGGAGTTACGGGTGACAGCTTTCCTTGGGGTTTGACATCTTCCCGGAAGAAGTAGCCGTCGACAGGGGGCGTATCAGCCTTGCCACGCCCCTCAAAATAGGATTTTGCCTGTGCCGGGAAAAGAAGAAGGGAAAGCAAGTCCTCTGTGGACAGCTCCGGATTTTCCTTTCGGGCATCCGGCAGGGCGGGGGGCAGATCTTTGGAAAGCCGCAGGGGTGAAAAATTCCCCTTGCCTGCGATTTTTATCATAAGCTCCTCATTCACTGAACCCGGAGGTGTACCGTATTCCCCTTCAAAGTAGGCTTTTACCTCAGAAATCACGCTGGCGTATGGTGTGCCGGACATGAGATTTACAATGGCTTGGGTGCCGACCATCTGGCTGATGGGTGTGACCAGAGGGGGATAGCCCATATCCTTTCGCACTCTGGGGATCTCGTCCATAAGCTCGTCCATTCTGCCTTCTATACCAAAGTTTTTGATCTGAGAAAGCAGATTGGAATACATCCCTCCGGGGATCTGGGTATCCAAAATGCCCGGATCGGTTCGGGTTACCTGATGGGGGATGGCTTTTTCCTCCTGACACTGCTGATATACCTTCTGGAAATGCTTGTCTACCTGCCGCACGCAGTCCATGTTAAGCCCATGCTCTTTGCCCATTTTAGTGATCATTCGGGCGATGACCTCCGTGGAGGGCTGAGAAGTGCCGCCGGAAAAAGCGGTGCTTGCGGTATCCAGCACATCCACACCGGCACGAATGGCGTTATAATAGGTGGTGGCTGCCATGCCGGTGGTACAGTGGGAATGGAGGATCACCGGGCAGGAAACGCTGTCCTTCAAAGCGGATATCAGCTCATAAGCCGCTTCCGGCTCCAAAAGCCCCGCCATGTCCTTAACACAAATGGACTGTGCGCCCATGGATACCATTTCTTTGGCGAGCTTTGCGTAATAGGCATTGTTGTGAATGGGACTGGTGGTGTAGGAGAGAGCGCAGGAGGCGTGTCCTCCGGCGTTGCGTGTGGCCTCCAGAGCAACCTCAATATTTTTAAGGTCATTGAGGGCATCAAAAATGCGGATAATGTCAATGCCGTTTTCAATAGAGCTTTTTACAAATTGCACCACCACATCGTCGGGATAATGGTGATAGCCCAGCAAACTCTGCCCGCGAAGGAGCATTTGCAGCTTGGTGTTGGGCATTTTCTCCCGGATCAGCCGCAGCCGCTCCCAAGGATCTTCCTTCAAAAAACGAAGGCAGGCATCAAAGGTGGCACCACCCCAACATTCCAGAGAGTAATAGCCCGCTTTGTCCATGGTGGTAAGGATGGACTCAAAGGCAGCTCTGGGCATTCGGGTAGCCATAAGGGATTGATTGGCATCCCGTATGACGGTTTCTGTAAGTTGAACCATGGGAATTTCCTCCTATAGGGGAATGTTTCCGTGACGCTTCCCGATTTGTATGGGGACTCGTTTGCTTGCAAGGATCTTCAGATCATCAATCAGGCGGCTGCGCAGCTCCTCCGGCTGAAGAAGGGCATCGGCAAACCCCTCATGCAGAGCAATATCCGCGTTCATATAGGTTTTTTGGTACAAGGCTACCTGCTGGTCAAAATAGCTTTGCCGCTCATCCTCCTGAGAAATAGCAGCCAGCTTTTTCTTGTGGATAATGCTTACAGCACCCTCCGCACCCATAACGGCAAGCTCCGCTGTGGGCAAAACATAATAACGGTCTGCGTGTAAATGCTTGCTGCACATGGCAATATACGCACCGCCGTAGGCCTTTCGTAAAACCACGGTGATTTTGGGGACGGTAGCTTCGGAGTAGGCGTGCAGCAGCTTCGCTCCATGACGGATGATGCCGCTGTGTTCCTGATCTGTACCGGGCATATAGCCGGGAGTGTCTACAAAGGTGATCAGGGGGATTCGGAAGGCATCGCAAAAACGAACCATCCGTGCTGCCTTGTCGCTGGCATCGCAGTCAATGGAGCCGCAGTTGTGAAGGGGTTGATTGGCAATGATGCCTACGGTCTTGCCCTGCATTCTGCCAAAGCCCACTACCATAGATCTGGCAAAGTCCGTGCTGACCTCCATAAAGCTGCCATCGTCCAGAACAGCCTCCAATGCCCGGCGCACATCATAGACCCGCTGAGACTGCCGGGGGATCAGATCTTGGGGGAAGGAGGGGACGATTTCCGGGG